>NZ_JBEXDT010000067.1:0-55226 GCF_040605905.1 Nonomuraea sp. NPDC005501
TCTCGGCCCCGCTTGCCCCCCCCCCCCCCCGGCCCCGGGCCCCCCGGGGTGGCGCCCCCGCCGCCGGGGGCCCCCGCTCCTCGCGTTTCGGGGACGGCCCGGAATATTAGCTCAGCTAAGTTAGTTGGGCTAAGTATGAGCGCCCACCCCAGCGACACGGACTCCGGCGACAGCAAAGAGTCCAGCGATCCGGACGTGCTCGCCGAGCAGGTGTCGGCGGTCCTGCGCCACCTGGTCCTCCTCCTGAGGCGGACCACCGCGGGCCAGCCCGTCACCACCCAGCAGTACGCCATCCTCGGCTCCCTCGAACACGGGCCGCGGCGGATGACCGAGCTGGCCGAGGAGCACGCCGTCCAGCTGCCCACCATGACCGTGCAGATCAACCGGCTGGAGGACGCGGGGCTGGTCGCCCGCGGAGCCGACCCCGCCGACGCCCGCGTCAGGACGGTCGAGCTCACCGGAGAGGGCCGCACCCGGCTGCTCGCCGTACGGGAGGCGCGGATCACCCGCCTCGGCCGGGACCTCGCGGCGCTCAGCGAGCAGGAGCGCGAGACCCTCGCCGCCGCCCTGCCGGTATTGGCCAAGTTCGGCCGCCTCTGACCAACACATCCAGAAACACCCGTACGACCCGGAGAAGGAGCACCATGTCATCCGGTGGCGGAATCCTGCGTCAGCCGATGTCCGTCTGGGCCACCGCGTTCGCCGCGGTCGTGGCCTTCATGGGCATCGGCCTCGTCGACCCGATCCTCCCGTCCATCGCCCAAGGGCTGAAGGCCACACCCAGCGAGGTGTCCCTGCTGTTCACCAGCTACTTCCTGGTGACCGCCGTGGCCATGCTCGTCACCGGCTGGGTGTCCAGCCGCATCGGCGGCAAGCGCACCCTGCTCGTGGGCCTGGCCCTGGTCATCGTCTTCGCCGCGCTCGCCGGCACCTCCACGAGCGTCGCCGAGCTCGTCGGCTTCCGCGCCGGCTGGGGACTCGGCAACGCGCTGTTCGTGGCCACCGCCCTCGCCGTCATCGTCGGCGCGGCCAGCGGCGGCGCCGAGTCGGCCATCATCCTGTACGAGGCCGCGCTCGGCCTCGGCATCTCCGCCGGCCCCCTGGTGGGAGCGCTGCTCGGCGACTGGAACTGGCGCGCGCCGTTCTTCGGCACCGCCACCCTCATGGCCGCCGGCTTCGTGCTCATCGTCACGCTGCTCAAGACCACCTCCCGGCCGGCCGTCAGGACCCGGCTGAGCGCCCCCATCCGCGCCCTCGCCCACGGCGGCCTGTCCACCACCGCCTTCACCGCGCTGTTCTACAACTTCGCGTTCTTCACCGTGCTCGCCTTCACGCCGTTCATCCTCGGCATGTCGCCGTACGGCATCGGCGCCGTCTTCTTCGGCTGGGGCGTCTGCGTGGCGCTGGCCTCGGTCTTCGGCGCGCCACCGCTCCAGCGCCGCATCGGCTCCGTGAACGTGCTGCACCTCGCGCTCGCCCTGCTCGCCGTGCTCCAGATCGGCATCGCCGTGTCGGCCGGCGCCGGCGCCCGCACCGGGATCATCGTCTGCACGATCCTGTCCGGCATCCCGATCGGCCTCAACAACACCGTCTTCACGGAGTCGGCCATGGAGGTCTCCGACGCGCCCCGGCCCGTCGCCTCCGCCGGCTACAACTTCGTCCGCTGGATGGGCGGCGCGCTCGCCCCGTTCATCGCCACCAAGCTGGGCGAGGAGATCGGCGTCGCCGTGCCGTACGTCCTCGGCGCCGTCTGCTGCGCGGCCGGCATGACCGTCCTGTACACCCGCCGCCACCACCTGCGGTCCCTGGCGCGCGTGGACCTCGACCACACCGTCCACGACGTGGCGCCCGCCTGAACCCTGCGTCCCGGGGACCCGGCGCCCGCCCGGTCCCCGGCGGAAGACACCGCCCCGCGGTGGTGTTGAATGAACCGGACCCCGCACCCCGACGGAAGGACGACCGTGCCCGCCACCGTGCCCGCCAGCGAGCCCGCCGGAGCGCCCGCGAGCCGCCCGCCCACCATCGGGGTGCTCGCCCTGCAGGGCGACGTGCGCGAGCACCTGCGGATGCTCACCGAGGCCGGCGCGACGGCCGTCGCCGTGCGCAGGCCGGCCGAGCTGGCGGCCGTCGACGGGCTCGTCATCCCCGGCGGGGAGTCCACCACGATGTGGAAGCTCGCCGACACGTTCGAGCTGCTCGAACCCCTGCGCGGTCGGGTCAAGGCCGGCATGCCGGCCTACGGCTCCTGCGCCGGCATGATCATGCTCGCCGACCGCATCGAGGACGGCGTGTCCGGCCAGCAGACGATCGGCGGCATCGACATGGTCGTCCGGCGCAACGCCTTCGGCCGCCAGATCGACTCCTTCGAGGCCGACCTCGACTTCGCGGGCGAGCCCGTGCACGCGGTGTTCATCCGCGCTCCCTGGGTCGAATCCATCGGACCGGACGTCAAGGTGCTGGGCATGGCCGAGCCTGGGGATAGGATCGTCGCGGTCCGTCAAGGGCCGTTGCTCGCGACCTCGTTCCACCCGGAGCTCACGGGGGACACGCGGGTGCACCGATACTTCGTAGACATGGTGAGGGAGCTCTAGGTAATGTCCGGCCACTCCAAATGGGCGACGACGAAGCACAAGAAGGCCGCGCTCGACGCCAAGCGCGGCAAGCTGTTCGCGAAGCTCATCAAGAACATCGAGGTGGCGGCCCGGACCGGTGGCCCTGACCCCGACGCCAACCCCACCCTCTTCGACGCCATCTTCAAGGCGAAGAAGAACTCCGTGCCCAACGACAACATCGAGCGGGCCCGCAAGCGGGGCGGCGGCCTGGAGGCCGGCGGCGCCGACTGGCAGACCATCATGTACGAGGGCTACGCGCCCGGCGGCGTCGCGGTGCTCATCGAGTGCCTCACCGACAACCGCAACCGCGCCGCCTCCGAGGTGCGCGTCGCGCTGACCCGCAACGGCGGCTCCCTGGCCGACCCGGGCTCGGTGTCGTACATGTTCAACCGCAAGGGCGTCGTGATCGTGCCCAAGAACGGCCTCGACGAGGACACCGTCCTCATGGCCGTGCTCGAAGCCGGCGCCGAGGAGGTCAACGACCTGGGCGACTCCTTCGAGGTCGTCTCCGAGGCCGGCGACCTCGTCCCCGTGCGCAAGGCGCTGCAGGAGGCGGGCATCGACTACGACTCGGCCGAGTCGGGCTTCATGCCGACCATGACGGTGCCGCTCGACGAGGACGGCGCCCGCAAGGTGTTCCGCCTCATCGACGCGCTGGAGGACAGCGACGACGTGCAGAACGTCTTCGCCAACTTCGACGTCTCCGACGACATCATGGAGAAGCTGGAGGCCTGAGCCTCCCGCTTCCCTCCTGCCCCGGAGCCGCCCTTCATACGGGCGGCTCTCCGGGACGCCACGGGGTGCCTTGCTCCCCGGAAGCAGGGGAGCGCCTTCCGGGGCGCCCCGGACCGCTTTCCGGCCCTCCCAGGCGCCCTCCACGCCGTTCCGGGCGGGTAGCGCGCGCCGGGCGTCGCGTCCACGGCGTCCACGGCGTGCAGGGCGCTCCGAGATCGGCGTAGGGTCGGGGGACGTGACCTCCGACAGCCTTCCCCGACCCCCGTCCTCCCCGCTCGGCTGGGTGCTCCTCATGCCCGCCGGGCTCGGGATGCTGATCACGCTGCTGCTGCCCACCGTCCAGACGATCCGGCTCAGCCTGGAGTCCGGCGGCACGCTCACCCCTCTCACTTTCGTGGGCCTGGACAACTACACGCGCCTTCTCGGCTCGGGTGGCGCGTTCTGGGGCGCCCTGGGGTTCAGCCTGTCGCTGGTGCTCGTGCCCCTGCTGGTCGCGCTGATCGCCGGGCCGCTGCTCGCGCTGGCGCTCGACCGGGCCGGCACCGGGCCGCGGCGCGCCGGACTGGTCGTGCTGTCACTCGCCCCCGTGGCGTTCTCCCCGGCCGCCGTCGCCGTCGCGTGGATGCACGGCCTCACCCCGGGCGCCTCCGGGCTGGTCTCGCTCGCCACCACGCTTCGCGACCCCGCCACGGCCCCCGGCGGGCTGCGGCTGATCCTGGGCGCCGCCACGTTCGGCGCGGTGTGCGCGCTGGCCGTGATGGCGTTCCTGCCGGCGCTGCGCGGCGGCGCCGTGACCCGGAGCATGCTCGCGGTGGGCGCCGTCGTCGCGCTCGCCACGGTCGCGGCGGCCCTCCAGACGTTCACCCTCACGACGGTCATGACGCGGGGCTCCCGCCCCACGCAGACCCTCGCCGGCGTCCAGTACACCGAGGCGTTCGTCCAGGCCAGGCCCGGCATGGGCGCGGCCGTCGCCACGCTGACGGGGGTCATCCTGGGCGTGCTCGGCCTCGCGGCGGCGATCATCGTGGTGGCGGTCGGCGTCCGCCTGTGGGTCACTCCGAAGGGCTCCGCCCTGCCGTACGAGCCGGAGGACGCCCCGGCGGGCTCCGGCGCCTTCGCCGTACCGGCCGGGGCCTCCGGCGCTTCCGCCCCGTCCGGCGCCCACGTCTCCTCCGGTCCCGCCGCCGGCCCCGGACCTGGCACGGCCGGGCACGGCCCCGCGTCCGCCGCCGGCGCGTTCCCGTACGGCGCGCACGGCGATCCCTCCGAGCGGGCGCCAGGCGGCGAGCGGCCGGAGAGCGGCGGGCGGAGCGTCTCCGCCGCGGGGAGGGCCGCCGGCATCGCCGCCGTCGTCGTCTACGCCGCCGTCACCCTCGCCCTCACCTGGCCCTGGCTCACGGCCCTCACCGGCCCCTCCGGCGGGCGGGACGGCGGCATCGCCACCCAGGTCAACACGTGGGTTCCCGCTCTCGTCGGCGCCGTGGTCTCCGTGGGCGTCGCCTACCTGGGCGCTCTGGGCATCGGCGGGCTGCGGCCCCTCGGCCGGCGGAGCGAGTGGCTGCTGCTCCTGTTCGCGCCCTGGCTGTTCGTCGGCGTCGGGCCGCTCAGCGTGGCCGGCTGGAACGACATCCGCAACCTGGGCCTGATCGACACCTTCGTCTCGCTCGTACCGCCGGTGCTGGTCAGCGTCCCGTGCCTGTTCGTGCTCACGCTGCTGTGCAAGGGGCTGGCCGAGCGCTCCGGCGGCGACTTCGCCGGCGGCGTGGTGAGGCCGTCGCTGCCCATGGCCGCCGTCCTCGTCGGCGTCGTCACCCTCCTCAACGGCCAGGACCTCCTCTGGCCGCTCCTCGTCGCCCACGACCCCGGCCTGGCCACCGCTCCCGCCGCCCAGTTCCTCCGCATCAGCGAGTACGGCGCCGCGGCCGACGCCGGCCTGTCCACGCCGCTGCCCGTCATGCTGGTCGCGCTGCTCGCCGCGGGCGCCGCCCAGGTGCTGTACCTGCACCGCCTGGCCATCGGCGCGGGGACGCCACGGGCCGGTTCGGGAAACCCCGCGCCCGCTGCGTAGGGTGTTGCCTCGTGGAGATTCGCGACCTCACCCCCGATGACCAGGATGCCCTGCTCGACGTGCGCAGGCGCTCGTTCGGACCGGTCCCGCCCGCCGAGGTGGAGAGCTGGCGAGCCCTCGCCGTCCCCGACCTGAACGAAGGCCGCTACCTGGGCGTGTTCGACGGCGGCAGGCTGGCCGGCTCGGCCCGGGTGCGGGGCTTCACCCAGTGGTGGCACGGCAGGCCGCAGCCCCTCGCGGGCGTCGCGGGCGTCACGGTCAACCCCGAGTACCGGGGCAGGGGCGTCGGCACCGCGGTCATGCGGGCCGCCGTGGGCAGGGCCACCGAGCTGGGCGACGCCGTCTCCGCGCTCTACCCGGCCACCACCCCCCTCTACCGGGCGACGGGCTACGAGCACGCGGGCGCCCAGCATCTGGTCACCATCCCCACCGAGGCGCTGCGCGCGATCAGGCCGGCGGGCGACGTACCGGTGCGGCGCATGGACGCCGGCGACGCGGCCGAGGTCGTCGCCCTGCTGCACCGCCTGCACGGCCAGGCCCGAGCCTCCGGCCCGATCTCCTGGGACGAGCGCACCTGGGCCCGCCGGCTGGCCCGCGAGGACGACTTCCTCTACCTGGCCCCCGACGGCTATGCCGTGTACCGCTGGGACGGCGACCGCATGCGCGTCGACAACCTCGTCGCCGGCTCCCAGGAGACCGCCCGCGCCCTGTGGTCGCTGGTCGGCTCCGCCTCCTCGGTCGCCAAGACCGTCACGGCCGTGCTGGCGCCCGACGACCCCGTCCGCTGGCTGCTGCGCGAGCGGTCGGTCGAGGAGGTCACGATGGTGCGGTGGATGTTCCGGGTGATCGACGTGGCGGCCGCGGTGGAGCGAAGGGGCTTCCCGGCCGGGGCGACGCTGGACACGACGGTCGAGGTCGAGGACCCGGTACGCCCCGGCAACACCGGACGCTGGCGGCTCACGGTCTCCGGCGGCCGGGGCGAGGCCAAGGCCCTGTCCGCCGACGCGGGCGCCGGCGCCGGGCCCGCTCTCCGCATCAACGGCCTGTCCGCGCTCTACGCCGGGATCCCCACGGCGACGCTGCGCCGCAGCGGCCTCCTGTCCGGGGACGACTCGCACGACGAGGCCCTGGACACCGCCTTCGCCGCCCAGCCGTACATGCTGGACTACTTCTGACGGACCCCGCCGGCGCGACCCCTCGTGCGACCGGACGCCCGTCCGCGTGGACGGGCGTCCGGTCGTCGCCCCGCCGCGCGGCCGCCCGCCATCGGCGCGCGGGCGTTTCCCGGTGCGCGGGCACGTCAGCCGGGGTAGAGTCTCGTGCCGAACAGGTGTTCGGCGGGCGCGAGCGGGCGCTGTGACAGGCGGACGTGACGAGCGCCGTGACTGGCGGACGTGGTGCGGGCAGGCCGGCGGGCGAGAACGAGCGGGAGGCGCGACGGTGCGAGTGATGGGCGTCGACCCGGGACTGACCCGGTGCGGCGTGGGAGCGGTCGAGGGTCGTCCGGGCGCGCCGCTGTCCCTGGTGGCCGTCGGGGTGGTGCGCACCGGAGCCGACGAGGAGCTGGGCGCGCGCCTGGTCGGCATCGAGGCCGGCATCGAGCAGTGGCTCGACGAGGTGCGGCCCGACGCCGTCGCGGTCGAGCGGGTCTTCAGCCAGAACAACGTCCGCACCGTCATGGGCACCGCCCAGGCCGCCGGCATCGCCGTCCTCTGCGCCGCCCGGCGCGGCCTGCCGGTCGCCCTGCACACGCCGTCCGAGGTCAAGGCCGCCATCACCGGCAGCGGCACGGCCGACAAGAAGCAGATCGGCGCCATGGTGACCCGGCTGCTGCGGCTCAAGGAGATGCCGAGGCCCGCCGACGCCGCCGACGCGCTCGCCCTGGCCATCTGCCACGTGTGGCGCGGCGGCGCCCAGCACCGCCTGGCCCAGGCCCTGGCCACCGCCGGCCGTACCGCGACGACAGGCCGTACCGCGACGACAGGCCGTGCCGGCGTGGCAGGCCGTACCGGCGCCGGCCGTGAGAAGGACGTGGCGCCGTGATCGCCTCAGTGGCCGGCCGGGTCGCCGCCATCGCGCCCGACGGCGCGGTCATCGAGGTCGGCGGCGTCGGCATCCTCACTCACTGCACGCCCGGCACGCTGGCCCGGCTCAAGGTCGGGGAGGAGGCGCGGCTGTCCACGTCGCTGGTGGTGCGCGAGGAGTCCCTCACCCTGTACGGGTTCGCCACCGACGACGAGCGGGCCGTGTTCGAGCTGCTCCAGACGGCCAGCGGCGTCGGACCCAAGCTGGCCCTGGCCATGCTCGCCGTCCACACGCCCGGCGCGCTGCGCGTCGCCGTCGCCGCCGCCGACCTCAAGGCCCTCACCAAGGTGCCCGGCATCGGCCAGAAGGGCGCCCAGCGCATCGTGCTGGAGCTCAAGGACCGCCTCGGGACGCCCGACGCCGCCGTCGACGCCGCGCTCAACGGCGACCGCCCCGCCCCGCTGTGGCGCGAGCAGGTCCACTCCGGGCTGGTGGGCCTCGGCTACTCCGCCAAGGACGCCGACGAGGCGATCCTCGCCGTCGAGCCGCAGGCCGAAGCCGACGCCGCCGAGGGCCGCGAGCCGCAGGTCGCCGCGCTCCTCAAGTCCGCCCTCCGCGCCCTGAGCGTCCGATGACCCCACCGCCTCCGATCCTGTCCCTGACGGCACCGCGCCCGACAGCGTCGTCCCCGGCCCCGCCGCCCCCGGGACGCCGCTTCCGGAGGGGCGTGAAGGGCGCGGGTGCCGTACTCTCGCAGGGCCCCCGCACCGGACGCGGCGGGGCAGAGCGCGCGAGGCCGAGCGCGAGCCCGAGCGCGGGGCCGAGCGTGACGCGGACCGTGAGGGGGACGGGGAAGTGAGCCTGGATCGGGACCTCGTGTCGCCCGACGCCGAGGGCGACGAGCTGCAGATCGAGGCGGCGCTGCGCCCCAAGAAGCTCAGCGAGTTCATCGGCCAGGGCCGCGTCCGCGAGCAGCTCTCGCTGGTGCTGGAGAGCGCCCTGCGCCGCAACCGGCCGCCCGACCACGTGCTGATGAGCGGATCTCCCGGACTCGGCAAGACCACACTGGCTATGATCATCGCGGCCGAGCTGAGCGCCCCGCTCCGCATCACCTCGGGACCCGCCCTGGAGCGGGCCGGTGACCTCGCGGCCATCCTGTCGACGCTGGCCGAGGGCGAGGTGCTGTTCATCGACGAGATCCACCGGATGGCCCGGCCCGCCGAGGAGATGCTCTACCTCGCGATGGAGGACTTCCGGGTCGACATCGTCGTCGGGAAGGGGCCCGGCGCGACCGCGATCCCGCTGGAGATCGCGCCGTTCACCCTCGTCGGCGCGACGACCCGGGCCGGGCTGCTGCCCGCCCCGCTGCGCGACCGCTTCGGCTTCACCGCCCACATGGACTTCTACGAGGTCGACGAGCTGGAGCAGGTGCTCCACCGGTCGTCCCGGCTGCTCGGCGTGGCCCTGCCCCCCGAGGGCGCCTACGAGATCGCCCGCCGCTCGCGCGGCACGCCCCGCATCGCCAACCGGCTGCTGCGCCGGGTGCGCGACTTCGCCGACGTGCGCGCCGGCGGCGTCATCGACCGCGACGTCGCCTCCGCCGCCCTCGACCTGTACGAGGTGGACGCCGAGGGGCTCGACCGGCTCGACCGGGCGGTGCTCGGGGTGCTGCTGCGCAAGTTCGGCGGCGGTCCGGTGGGCCTGTCCACCCTGGCCGTCGCCGTGGGGGAGGAGCCCGAGACCGTCGAAGTGGTCGCCGAGCCGTTCCTCGTACGGCAGGGCCTGCTGGCCAGGACCCCGCGCGGCCGGGTCGCGACCGCCGCGGCCTGGCAGCACCTGGGTTTGACGCCACCCCCCGACGCCTTCGGAGCCACGCTTTTCGACTGATTACAGAACGGTTGCAACCGTTTCGAATTGGGAACTTCCCCGCGCGGCGAAACGCTGCCTCGTTGCCGCGTTTCGCAACAACGGCCTACACTCCGTGGCTTGGCTGGCTGTGTAGGCTGACGGGCTGAGCGGCGCGGCCCCGAGGCACCGCCCGGAATTTCCGGCGCGACGCCGGTGTCAACTTCTTGTACGACAATGGAAGGTCGCCCCTTATGAACACGGGTCAACTCACGAGTATCCTGCCGCTGATTCTGCTGGTGGTGGTGTTCTACTTCCTGCTGATTCGTCCGCAGCGCAAGCGTCAGCAGGAAGCGGCTCAGATGCAGAACAGCCTGACCCCCGGGGCGCGGGTGATGACCACGACGGGCCTGTTCGGCACCGTGGTGACGGTGGAGAATGACGATGTGGTCCTTGAGGTGGCCCCTGGCATCGAGACGCGGTGGGTGAAGGCCGCGATCGGACGTGTCGTCACCCCCGGCGAGCCCACGGCCGACGACCCCGTGGCCGACGAGCCCCTGACGGACGACGTGCCCGACACCGCCGGAACGGACAAGGACGGCACCACCGGCACCACCGGCAGCACCCCCGAGCGCAACGACGGCCAGGACACCACGAAGTCCTGACTAGGCTTCTGCGACAACTTCTATCCGAAAGAACTGACGACCAGTGGCCCGACCGACCAGCAGCCACAGCAAGCCGGGGCGGACGCTCCTGCTGCTCCTGGCGCTCATCCTCGCCCTGGGCGGGACGATGTTCCTGCAGAAGGCGTTCACGCCGAAGCTCGGACTCGACCTCGCCGGCGGCACCACGGTGACCCTGTCACCCGTGACACAGAGCGGTGCGGCTCCGCCTGAGGAGATCCTCGACCGCGCGGTCAACATCATCCGCGAGCGGGTCAACGGCAGGGGCATCTCCGACGCGGAGGTCGCCAAGTCCGGCGACAACATCGTCATCTCCATCCCGGGCGTCGGGCAGAGCGAGGCCATCAAGCTGGTCGCGACCACCGCGGAGCTGCGGTTCCGCCAGGTGCTCGCCATGGAGGCCACGCAGCTCCCGCAGGAGCTCCCCACCCAGGCACCCTCCCCGGGCGCCACCCCCTCCGGCTCGGCCTCGCCGGCCGGTACGGCGTCGCCGTCGGCCAAGCCGCAGACGACCTCCACCCGATCGGCAGGCACGCCCGGCCCGTCGGTGTCCCCGACGGGCAAGGCGCTGTCCTCGGCGCTGAGCGCGCCGACGCCCGCCCCCACGGGCGCCTCCGCCAAGCCGGAGAGCACCCGGGGCGCGCAGACGGAGCAGCAGCAGAAGAAGGGCCAGAACGCGAAGGCCACCCCGACCGCCGCTCCGACGCCGGGCACCACGCAGCAGCCGGCCGACTCCGGCGTCGACACCACGGGCATCGACCCGGCGGTGCTGAAGCAGTTCCAGGCCCTCAACTGCAGCGACCCCAAGAAGCGCGGCCAGGGCGTCCAGGACGACCCCAACAAGCAGTACGCGGCCTGCGAGAGTGACGGCAGCTACAAGTACGTCCTCGACAAGGCCAAGGTCGTCGGCACCGACATCGACAGCGCCAGCTCGGGCGTGCGCCAGGGCACCACCGAGTGGCTCGTCCAGCTCGACTTCAAGTCCAAGGGCGCCAGCGCGTGGGCCACGCTCACCGGCCAGGCCGTCAGCGCGCCCGAGCCCCGTAACAAGGTCGCGGTCGTCCTCGACGGCGTCGTCATCACCGCCCCGAACATCATCAGCGCGATCCCCGGCGGCCGCGCCGAGATCACCGGCGGCTTCGACCAGAAGAGCGCCACCGACCTGGCCGACCAGCTCAAGTACGGCGCGCTGCCGCTGAAGTTCGAGCGCAGCTCGGTCGACACGGTGTCCTCGACCCTCGGCCAGGACCAGCTCAAGGGCGGCCTGATCGCCGGCATCATCGGCCTGGCCCTCGTCGTCGTCTACAGCCTGCTGTACTACCGCGGCCTCGGCATCGTCGCCGTGCTGAGCCTCGTGGTCGCCACGATCCTCACCTACACGGCGGTGGTGGTGCTCGGCCACAACGCCAACTTCCGGCTCTCGCTGCCGCACATCATCGGCCTGGTGGTCTCGATCGGCATCACCGCCGACTCCTTCATCGTCTACTTCGAACGCATCCGCGACGAGATGAAGGAGGGCCGGCGGACCCTGCGCGCCGCCGTGGAGGTGGCCTGGGTCCGCGCCCGGCGCACGATCCTGATCGCCGACGCCGTCATGTTCATCGCCGCGGTCGTGCTCTACGCGCTGGCCGTGGGCGGCGTGGCGGGCTTCGCGTTCGCCATGGGCCTGACCACCCTCATCGACATCCTGGTCGTGTTCATGTTCACGAAGCCGTTCATCGCGATGCTGGCGAGGCTGAAGTTCTTCGCCAAGGGGCATCCGCTGTCCGGTCTCGACTCCGAGCGCATGAGCGCCGACCACACCGGCTCCGCCGGCCGTCCGAACACCCCGCAGGAGGCCTGACATGGGACTGGGGCGTCGCCTCTACCGCGGCGAGATCGATATCGACTTCGTCGGCCGCTGGAAGCTCTGGTACAGCCTGTCCGGCTTGCTGCTGATCATCTCCATCGCGGGCCTGCTGTTCAACGGGCTCAACCTGGGCGTGGAGTTCAAGGGCGGCTCGGTCATCTCGTTCAAGCCGGCCGTGGCCACGACGGTCCAGGACGTCCGCGGCACCTTCCTCGAGCAGGGCGTCCACCAGCCGATCGTCCAGACGACCAACGAGCGCTACCGCATCACCAGCGAGGACCTGTCCGAGGCCACCACGACCAAGCTGCAGCAGGTCATCAAGCAGAAGTACGGCGTCAAGGAGGAGATCGACGTGCAGTCGATCGGCGCCTCCTGGGGCGGCGAGGTCTCCCAGAAGGCCTGGATCGGCCTGGGCGTCTTCATGCTGGCGATCATCCTGTACCTGTCGATGGCGTTCGAGCCGAAGATGGCGCTGGCCGCCATCGTCGCGCTCGTCCACGACCTCATCATCACGGCCGGCATCTACGCCTGGTCCGGCTTCGAGGTCACCCCGGCCACGCTGCTGGGCTTCCTGACCATCCTGGGTTACTCGCTCTACGACGCGGTCGTGGTGTTCGACATGATCAAGGAAGTCACGGCCAAGCTGGGCACCACGTCCAAGCAGACGTACTCGATGGCGGCCAACAACGCGCTCAGCCACACGCTGATCCGGTCGCTGAACACGTCGCTGGTCGCGATCCTGCCGGTGGCGGCGATCCTGTTCATCGGCACCACGCTGCTCGGCGCGGGCACGCTGAAGGACCTGTCGCTGGCGCTGTTCGTCGGCATGATCGTCGGCACCTACTCCTCGCTGTGCGTCGCCACGCCGCTGCTGGTGACGCTGAAGGAGCGGGAGCCGAAGTACCAGGCCATCGCCCGGCGCGTCGCCGCCGCGAGCGGAGGCGGCAAGAAGAGCGGCAAGGGAGCCAAGGGCTCCGAGAACGCGGCCGTCGCCAAGGGCTGAGCATGACGCGCGGGGCGGGCCGGCACCACGCCGGCCCGCCCCGCCGCGCGTCCGCCCCGCGTCCGCGCCCCGAGACCCCCGGCCGCACCCCCGTCATCGACGCGTCGTCGATGCGTCATCATGGAGCCCGTCAGCCGCCGGACGAGCCCCTCCCGAAGGAGTCCCGACATGACCGACCTGCGCACGCTGATCCTCGACCGGATCAGGGACGTGCCCGACTACCCGAAGCCCGGCGTGCTGTTCAAGGACATCAGCCCCCTGCTGGCCGACCACGTGGCCTTCGCCGCCGTGGTGGACGAGCTGGCCGGGCTGCACACCGTCGACAAGATCGTCGGCATCGAGGCGCGGGGCTTCATCCTGGCCGCGCCCGTGGCCTACCGCGCGGGAGCGGGATTCGTGCCCGTACGGAAAAAGGGCAAACTCCCCTCCGAAACCCTCGAGGAGTCCTACGATCTGGAGTACGGCTCCGCGACCATCGAGGTGCACCGCGACGCTTTCACCGAGGGCGACCGGGTGCTCATCGTCGACGACGTGCTCGCCACCGGCGGCACGGCCGAGGCGACCGTGGAGCTCGTGCGCAGGGCCGGCGCGGAGGTCGTCGGCGTGGCCATGCTCATGGAGCTGGCCTTTCTCCAGGGGCGCGAGCGTCTCAAGGGAGTCGACCTGCGCTCCTTGGTGATCGTCTGAGCCGGACCCGCGGGAGGCCAGGTTTCGCGCCTGGATACACTGGGGGACCTGGACTCGAACCAAAGGAGTCTGAGTGCCCCGTGACGCGGTCGTACCCGACGTAACCGATGCAGGTAGTGCCGAGCCCGCCGGTGCCCCTGCGACGCGTCGGCGACGGTTTGGGGGTGGGGCCATGAACCCGGTGCTGGAACCGCTGTTCCGCACGGTCCGTGCCACCCATCCCAAGGCCGACCTGCGCCTGATCGAGCGCGCCTACGAGGTCGCCGCGCACCACCACCGCGACCAGAAGCGCAAGTCCGGCGACCCGTACATCACGCACCCGCTGGCCGTCGCGACGATCCTGGCCGAGCTGGGCACCGACGACGAGACGCTGTGCGCGGCCCTGCTGCACGACACCGTCGAGGACACCTCCTACGGCCTGGAGGAGCTGCGCGCCGACTTCGGCGACACGATCGGCTCGCTCGTCGACGGCGTCACCAAGCTGGACAAGGTGAAGTTCGGCGACGCGGCCCAGGCCGAGACCGTGCGCAAGATGGTCGTCGCGATGTCGCGCGACATCCGCGTGCTCGTCATCAAGCTGGCCGACCGGCTGCACAACATGCGCACCATGCGCTACCTGCCCGAGCACAAGCGCCACCAGAAGTCCCGCGAGACGCTGGAGATCTTCGCCCCGCTCGCCCACCGCCTGGGCATGAACACGATCAAGTGGGAGCTGGAGGACCTCGCCTTCGCCATGCTCTACCCCAAGCGCTACGACGAGATCGCGCGCATGGTGTCGGAGCGGGCCCCGCGGCGCGACCTGTTCCTGCAGGAGGTCATCGAGAAGGTCTCCGGCGACCTGCGCGACGCCAAGATCCGCGCGGTGGTGAAGGGCCGGCCGAAGCACTACTACTCCGTCTACCAGAAGATGATCGCCCGCGACGTCGCCTTCGACGACATCTACGACCTGGTCGGCATCCGGGTCCTCGTCGACAGCGTGCGCGACTGCTATGCGGCCCTCGGAACGATCCACGCGCGATGGAACCCGGTGCCCGGCCGGTTCAAGGACTACATCGCGATGCCGAAGTTCAACATGTACCAGTCGCTGCACACCACGGTCATCGGTCCCGAGGGCAAGCCGGTGGAGCTGCAGATCCGCACCCACGCCATGCACCACCGGGCCGAGTACGGCGTGGCCGCCCACTGGAAGTACAAGGAGGAGGTCGGCGCCGCTCCCGGGCCCCAGGGCAAGGTCAAGCCGGGCAGCGACATGGCCTGGCTGCGCCAGCTCCTCGACTGGCAGAAGGAGACCTCCGACCCGGGCGAGTTCCTGGAGTCGCTGCGCTTCGACCTGTCGGTCTCCGAGGTGTACGTCTTCACCCCGCGCGGTCAGGTGGTGGCCCTGCCCGAGGGGGCGACGCCGGTCGACTTCGCCTATGCCGTCCACACCGAGGTCGGCCACCGCTGCATCGGCGCGCGGGTCAACGGGCGGCTGGTGCCGCTGGAGTCGCGCCTCGGCAACGGCGACACGGTCGAGATCTTCACCTCCAAGTCGCCCGACGCCGGGCCGTCGCGCGACTGGCTGAAGTTCGTCAAGTCCGGCCGGGCCCGCAACAAGATCCGGCAGTGGTTCTCCAAGGAGCGCCGCGAGACCGCGATCGAGGCGGGCAAGGAGGCCATCGGCCGGGCCATGCGCAAGCAGGGCCTGCCGCTGCAGCGGCTGATGTCCGGCGAGTCGCTGCTGGCCCTCGCCCGCGACCTGCGCTACCCCGACGTGTCCGCGCTCTACGCGGCCGTCGGCGAGGGCCACGTCGCCGCCCAGACGGTCGTGCAGAAGCTCGTGAGCTCCATCGGCGGGGTGGACAGCGCCGAGGAGGACATCGCCGAGACGTCGCTGCCGACGCGGCTGCGCGGCCGTCCCCGGGGCGGTGGCGGCGCCGGGGTGGTCGTCGCGGGCGACGCCGACGTGTGGGTGCGCCTGTCCAAGTGCTGCACCCCGGTGCCCGGGGACGAGATCGTCGGCTTCGTCACGCGCGGCCATGGCGTCTCGGTCCACCGGGCCGACTGCACGAACGTGCAGCAGCTCAAGGAGCAGCCGGACCGCCTGGTCGAGGTGAGCTGGTCGCCGGGCGACGACTCGGTGTTCCTGGTGGCGATCCAGGTGGAGGCCCTCGACCGGCCGCGCCTGCTGTCGGACGTCACGCGCACGCTGTCCGACCAGCACGTCAACATCCTCAGCGCGTCGGTCACCACCTCACGCGACCGGGTCGCGGTCAGCAAGTTCACCTTCGAGATGGGCGATCCGAAGCACCTGGGCCACGTGCTCAAGGCCGTGCGCAACATCCAGGGCGTCTTCGACGTCTACCGGGTCAGCGGCGCGGGAAGCTGACATCCCGCCCGCCGTACGGGGACGCCCGCCGTACGGCACGGCGGCGCGGACCCGCAGGCGACCCCCGTCGCCCGCGAAAGCCCGCGGCCCGCTGACGAGCCGTCAGACCGAGCCGGCCGCGGAGCGGGTCAGCTGAACTCGGCCAGCGTGCGCTCGGCCTCCTCCAGCCACGAGCGGCGGGCGGTCAGCGCCTCCTCGGCCTCCTTGACGTCCTTGGCCCGGCCCGCGTCCTGTGCCTTGGCCAGACGCTTCTCCAGCTGCTCGATCGAGGTGCGGAGCTGGTCGACCGTGCTCTGGGCGCGGGCGCGCGCCTCGGGGTTGGACCGCTTCCACTCGGCCTCCTCGGCCTTGCGGACGGCGTCGTCCACCTTGCGCAGGCCGCCCTCCAGGCGGTCGCGCTGGTCGCGCGGCACCGGGCCGGCGGCCTCCCACCGCTCCACGAGGTGCCGCAGCGCGGCGCGGGCGGCGCGCACGTCGGTGACCGGCAGGATCTTCTCCGCCTCGGCCAGCAGTTGCTCCTTGACCTCGGCGTTGGCCGCCAGTGAGGCGTCACGCTCGGCGAACACCGCCGAACGCGCCTGGAAGAACTCGTCCTGGGCGCCCTTGAAGCGGGCCCACAGCTCGTCCTCCACCTCGCGCGAGGCCCGGCCGGCGTTCTTCCACTGCTGCATCAGGTCGCGGTAGGCCGCGGCCGTGCCGCCCCAGTCGGTCGAGCCGGCGATGGCCTCGGCCTCCTGGACGATGCGCTCCTTGGTGGCGCGGATGCCCTCACGCTGCTCGTCGAGGCCCGCGAAGTAGTGCTTGCGGCGCTTGGCGAACGCGGTGCGGGCGGCCGACAGCCGCTTCCACAGGGCCGCCTCGGTGACCCGGTCGATGCGGTCGGCGGCCTTCCACTCCTCGACGATCTGGCGCAGCCGCTCGCCGCCGGACTTCCAGTGCGTCGTCTCCTCGGCGATGCGCTCCGCCTCGGCGACGATGCGCTCCTTGACCGCCCTGGCCTCGCCGCGCGCCTTCTCGCGGGCGGCCTTGACCTCCTCGCGGCGGTGTGCGACGAGCTCGGTCAGGCCGTCGAGGCGGGCGGTCAGCGCGCCAAGGTCGCCGACCGCGTGCGCCTCGGCCACGGCCTCGCGCAGCTTGACGATGCTGGACTCGGCCTGGGCGGGCGCCAGGTCGGTGCCCTTGACCCGCTGCTCCAGCAGCTGGACCTGGCCGGCCAGCTCGTCGTACTTGCGATGGAAGTATGCCAGCGCTTCCTCGGGTTCACCGGCCTGCCAGGAGCCGACGGCGCGCTCTCCCTCAGCCGTACGCACGTAGACGGTGCCGTCGTCGTCTACCCGGCCCCACGGGTCGGTGCTCACCGTGTCCTCCCGCACTTTCCATCAGACCCTTCGGGACATGTCGTCCCTTGTTGTATTACGTCAGCTCTTGCCAGCTATTGTCACGTCTTTGATTTCGACGGTTTCCTTGGGTGCTCCCGTGCCGTCCCCGGCGTCACCGATGACGCCTGCCTTGTTGACCTTGTCCAGGATGTCGAGCCCCTTCGTGATCGTACCCACCGGCGTGTAATCGGGCGTAAGTCCGATATCGCCATAGACCAGGAAGAACTGGCTGCCCGTGCTGCCCGGCGCCTGCGTCTTGGCCATCGCCATCACGCCGCGCTTGTACGTGGCTCCCTTGAGATTCTCCTCGGCCATCACGTAGCCGGGGCCGCCGGAGCCGTCCTGCCCGGGTTTGCCGTCGGCCTTGGCCGTCGGGTCGCCGCACTGGAGCATCGGGAACTTGTCGCTGCCCAGCCGGTGGCACTTGCTGCCGTCGTAGTAGTTCTTCTTCGCCAGGAACGCCAGCGAGTTGACCGTGCAGGGCGCCTTGGCGTTGTCGAGCTCGACCTTGATGTCGCCCAGGTTGGTCACCAGCGTCATGGTCTTCGTGGCGGGCTTGGGCGACACCTTCGCCGGCGGCATGCCGACGTCCTTGACCGTGCCGCCGCCGGTGTCGGCCACGTAGCCGCACGTGCCGGTCGCCGGGTCGTACGGCTTGGGCTGCGCGGCCGGGGACGCCGAGGCGGTGTCCTGAGGCGCGGAGGTGTCCTGCGCCGAGGCGGTGGGCGTCGCCGCGGCCTCGTTGTTCGGATCGCCGCCCAGCAGGGCGACCGCGGCGACGATGCCGCCTACCACGACCACGACTCCCACCGTGGAGCCGATGATCGCGGTGCGCTTGGCCCGCTGCTCGCGCTCGATGCGGCGCTGCAACTGCCGCTCGTGGTGCTCGCGTGCCAGCTGCTTCTGCCGGTCCTTCCCCGTGGCCACCGCTTTGCCTCCCATAGTCAATCAACTGAGGTGGGCGAATCGTATCGGCCAACGGGCGATGATTCGCAGCCCGGCGACCCGCACCGGTACCCTTCGGTTACATTCCCATTGGCTTTTTTGACGAGATCACCTGAGGCAGATGCTCATCGCAGGCTTCCCCGCAGGGGCCTTCCAGACCAATTGTTACGTCATCGCGCCCGCCGCGGGCGAGGAGTGCGTGATCGTCGACCCTGGTCAGGACGCCGTGGACGGGGTCGACGAGCTGCTGCGCGAGCACCGGCTCAAGCCGGTCGCGGTGCTGCTCACCCACGGCCACCTGGACCACGTCTGGTCGGTGGCCCCGGTGTGCGGCGCGCGGGACGTGCCGGCCTGGATCCACCCCGAGGACCGCCACCTGCTGTCCGACCCGGCCGCGGGCTGGTCGCCGACGAGCTCCCAGATCTTCGGCGGCATCACGCTGAGCGAGCCCGACGACGTGCGGGAGCTGTCGGACGGGGCCACGCTGCCCCTGGCCGGCCTGGAGTTCGTGGTCGACCACACGCCCGGCCATACCAGGGGGTCGGTGAGCTTCCGGCTGCCCGGCGACGCGATCATGTTCGCGGGCGACCTGTTGTTCGCCGGCTCCATCGGCCGCACCGACCTGCCGGGCGGCGACCACCCGACGATCCTGCGCAGCCTGGCCGCCAAGTGCCTGACGCTGCCTGACGATACGGTCGTCCTGCCGGGCCACGGACCACAGACCACGATCGGCCGCGAGCGCGCCAGCAATCCTTACCTCAAGGACGCCGCCCCGCACGCCGGTCCCACACGAGGGATCTGATGAACTTCCAAGCACCCAAAGGGGTCAAGGAATACGTCCCGCCGCAGGCCTCGACGTTCTCCGCGATACGCGCGGCGTTCGCGGAGACGGCCAGGCGCGCGGGCTACGCCTACCTGGAGACGGCGGTCTTCGAGGACACCCAGCTGTTCGCGCGCGGGGTCGGTGAGTCCACCGACGTCGTGAGCAAGGAGATGTACACCTTCACCGACCGCGGCGGCAGGTCGCTGACGCTGCGCCCGGAGTTCACCGCCGGCGTGCTGCGCGCGGTCCTGGAGTACGGTTTGCACCGCGGCCAGCTCCCGGTGAAGGTCTGGACCGACGGGCCGGTGTTCCGCGCCGAGGCGCCCCAGGAGGGCCGCTACCGGCAGTTCTACCAGCTCGACCTGGAGGCGATCGGCAGCGAGGACCCGGCGGTCGACGCCGAGACCATCGCGCTGGCCTGGCAGTGGTACTCCACGCTCGGCCTCACCCAGGTCCGGCTGCTGCTCAACTCGCTGGGCTGCAAGGAGTGCCGGCCGATCTACCGCGCGCGGCTGCAGGAGTTCCTGCGGGGGCTCGACCTCGACGAGGCGACCAGGGAGCGGATCGAGATCAACCCGCTGCGCGTGCTCGACGACAAGCGTCCGGAGGTCCGCGCGCAGGTCGAGGACGCGCCGCTCATCGGCGACCACCTGTGCGCCGACTGCAAGTCGTACCACGACCGCGTCAAGCAGCTCCTGGCCGATCTCGGCATCCCGTGGGAGGACGCCCCGAGGCTCGTGCGCGGGCTCGACTACTACACCCGCACCACCTTCGAGTTCGACCACCCCCTGCTCGGCGCGCAGTCCGGCATCGGCGGCGGCGGCCGCTACGACGGGCTCTCCGAGGCCATCGGCGGGCCGGCGCTGCCCGGCATCGGCTTCGGGCTCGGCCTCGACCGCACCGTCATCGCCCTGGAGCGGGAGGGCGTCGCCCCCGCGGCCCCGCCCCGCTGCGAGGTGTACGGTGTGCCGCTGGGCGAGGAGGCGGCGCGCGCCATGTTCAGGCTCCTCAGCGAGCTGCGGGCGGCGGGGGTCGCCGCCGACATGGCCTTCGGGGGCAAGGGGCTGAAGGGCGCCATGAAGGGCGCGGACCGCTCGGGTGCCCGCTTCGCCCTCATCCTCGGCGAGCGCGACCTGGCCGCGCAGGCCGTCCAACTGAAAGACCTGACCACCGCTGAGCAGACCGAGGTGCCGCTGGCCCAGGTCGTCGACGTTTTGAAAGGGAAAGTGCAGTGATTCGCACGCATACGGCCGGGTCGCTCCGTGAGGAGCACGCCGGGCAGCAGGTGACGCTCGCGGGATGGGTGGCCCGGCGCCGTGACCACGGCGGCGTGGTCTTCATCGACCTGCGCGACGCCTCCGGCTCGGCGCAGGTGGTCTTCCGCGAGGAGGACCACGCCCACGACCTGCGCGCCGAGTACTGCGTGAAGGTCGTCGGCCAGGTCCGGGTGCGCCCCGAGGGCAACGAGAACCCCGACCTGCCCACCGGCGCCATCGAGGTGGTGGCCGAGGAGGTGGAGGTGCTCAGCGAGTCGGCGCCGCTGCCGTTCCCCATCGAGGGCAACGTCGGCGTCTCCGAGGAGGCCCGCCTCAAGTACCGCTACCTCGACATCCGCCGCCAGCAGGTGGCCCAGTCGATGCGCACCCGCTCCAAGGCCACCTACCTGGCCAACGAGGTGATGAACGAGCTCGGCTTCGTCTACGTCGAGACGCCGACGCTCACCCGCTCCACGCCCGAGGGCGCCCGCGACTTCCTCGTGCCGGTCCGCCTCCAGCCCGGCAACTGGTACGCCCTGCCGCAGTCGCCGCAGCTGTTCAAGCAGCTCCTCCAGGTGGGCGGCCTGGAGCGCTACTACCAGCTCGCCAAGTGCTACCGCGACGAGGACCTGCGCGCCGACCGGCAGCCCGAGTTCACCCAGATCGACGTCGAGATGTCGTTCGTCGACCAGGAGGACGTCATCGCGGTCGGCGAGAAGCTGATCGGCCGGCTGTGGCGTGAGGTGCTGGGCTACGAGATCCCGATGCCGCTGCCGCGCATGACCTACGCCGACGCGATGGCCCGCTTCGGCTCCGACAAGCCCGACCTGCGCTTCGGCCAGGAGCTCGTGGACATGACGGAGTACTTCTCGGCCACCACGTTCCGCGTCTTCCAGGCCGACTACGTGGGCGCGGTCGTCATGCCCGGCGGCGCCTCCCAGACCCGCAAGGAGCTCGACGGCTGGCAGGAGTGGGCCCGCTCGCGCGGCGCCAAGGGCCTGGCGTACGTGCTGGTGCAGGCCGACGGCACCCTTGGCGGCCCCGTGGCCAAGAACCTTTCGGAGCAGGAGCTGTCCGGCCTGGCCGCCGCGGTCAAGGCCGAGCCGGGCGACGCGATCTTCTTCGCGGCCGGCGCCCGCAACGCCTCCCGCGACCTGCTGGGCGCCGCCCGCCTGGAGATCGGCCGCCGCTGCGGGCTGATCGACGAGTCGCAGTGGTCGTTCCTGTGGGTGGTGGACGCCCCCATGTTCGAGGAGGACGGCGAGGGCGGCTGGACCGCGGTCCACCACCCGTTCACCGGCCCCAAGCCCGAGTGGGCCGACACCTTCCAGGACCACCCGGCCGAGGCCCTGGCCTACGCCTACGACATGGTGTGCAACGGCATGGAGATCGGCGGCGGCTCCATCCGTATCCACCGCGCCGAGATGCAGCAGCGCGTCTTCGACGTGCTGGGCATCTCCAAGGAGGAGGCCGAGAGCAAGTTCGGCTTCCTGCTGGAGGCGTTCAAGTACGGCCCCCCGCCGCACGGAGGCATCGCCTACGGCTGGGACCGCATCTGCATGCTGCTGTCGGACGGGGAGTCCATCCGCGACGTCATCGCCTTCCCGAAGACGGCCTCCGGCTTCGACCCGCTCACCGGAGCCCCCACGCCCATCACGGGAGCCCAGCGCAAGGAGGCCGGTGTCGACGCCCAGCCCAAGGCCGAGGCGTAGTCACAGAGCGGTTACAGGCCGTCCCAGACGGCAGCAGGCGCCCCGTCTCCCTCGCGGAGGCGGGGCGCCCGCGTCGTCCGGCCCCGGAAAGCAGCCGGCCGCCTCCCGGAGGACTTCCGGGGAGGCGGCCGGCTCGGGCCTGACGACGGTCAGGACACGACGACCCGCTTGATGATGATCGGGTTCTTCGGCGCGGTGGAGCCGCCGTCGCCGGTGATGTCCTGATCGTTGACGATGACGCCGTCCTTGGCGACCTTCTCGATGATCTCCAGGCCGGAGCGGACCATGCCGAGCACCGAGAACTGCGGCTCGATCTGCGCGTTCTCGTCCGACACCGAGATGGCGAACTGGCTGCTGTTCTGCCCCGCCGCGTCCGGCGGCTGGGTCAGGAACACCACGCCCCGCGTGTACGGGACGGCGCCGACGGCCTCGTCCGGGAAGACGTAGCCCGCGGTGCCCTGACCGTCGGTCGGATTCTTGCCGTCGGCCTTGGCCTTGGGGTCGCCGCACTGGAGCAGGAACAGTCCCGAGGTCTCGGGCGTCACCAGCCGGTGGCACTTGGTGTTGTCGTAGAAGTGCTTCTTGGCCAGGAACGCCATCGAGTTGACCGAACACGGGGAGATGTTCGGGTCGACGTCGATGACGATGTTGCCGTGGTTGGTGACCACGGTCATCGTCTTCAGCTTCAGGTTGGGTCGCTTGCCCGGCATGCCGACGTACTTCTGCGGCACGTCCGAGGTGTCCCGCTTGTAAGTGCAGGTGACCGGGCCGGCGTGCGTCGGGGACGCCGGGGCCGTGGGCAGCGCGGCCGACGGGGTGGCCGAGGCGGACGGCGTGCTCTCGGCCGCGACGGTCCTGGCCGGCTCCCGGTTGATCAGGGTGGTCGCGGCGAAGATGCCGCCCGCCACCACGACGACGGCCACGCCTGCGCCGATGAAGGTGTTCCGCCTCGCCTTGGCGGACTGCGCGGCGGCACGCTCCGCCTGCCGCTCCTTGTGCTCCCGCGCCAGCTGGCTCTGGCGGTCTTCGCCGCTCACCGGTATGTCCTCCACTTTGCCTACACATGACCAAACAACTCCGCGAATGCTACCGGCACCGGAATGTGATGGGCGTAAGTGAAGGAAGCAGGCCACTGTTGCGCGGCAGGTCGTGAACCATATCGTCCTGCCGTACGTGGTTGAAATAAGGACTGAAGAGGTGCGAGCCATGTTCGACCAGATCCTGGGGCTGCCGGCGCACGCGTTGATCATTCATTTCGCCGTCGTCCTGACGCCGCTGCTGGCCGTGGTCGCCGTCGCGTACGCGGTGCTGCCGAGCAGGCGCGCGTTGCTGGGCTGGGCCCTCGTGCTGCTCTCCCTGGCGGCGCCCGTCGCGATCTTCGCGGCCAAGGAGAGCGGCGAGCGGCTCAGGGAGGCCCGCTTCGCCGCGGCCGGCGGCACGCTCGGGGAGCGGATCGAGACGCACGAGAGCTTCGCCGGGCCGCTCCTGCTGTCGGTGGCCGGCCTCGCGGCGGCCTCGCTGGTCCTCGTGTACGCCACCACGTCCGCGCGCGGCTCCACTCGCGACCGCTTCGGCCGCGGCGCCACGCTGGGCCTGTCCGCCCTGTCCGTGGTGCTCGCCGTCACGGCCGCCTACTTCGTCTTCCGGGCCGGTGACTCCGGGGCGAGGGCCGTGTGGGGCGGGAGCTCGTAGTCCCCGGCGGCCCTCCTGTGATGGATCGCCGGGCGTGGACCAGCGTGTAATCTCACGCTGTGGAGAGCTTGTTCGATTCGGCGGCCGAGCAGGCCACGCCTCAGCCGCTCGCGGTCCGGATGCGCCCGCGCTCGCTCGACGAGGTGATCGGCCAGCGCCACCTGCTCGGCCCCGGCACCCCGCTGCGCCGCCTCGTCGAGAGCGAGGCCCCCATGTCGCTCTTCCTGTGGGGGCCGCCCGGCACCGGCAAGACCACGCTGGCCTACGTCGTCTCCAACGTCACCAAGCGCCGCTTCGTCGAGGTCTCCGCGGTCTCGGCCGGGGTCAAGGACGTCCGCGCCGCCATCGAGCAGGCCCGCCGCGAGCTGGGCATGACCGGCCGGCAGACCGTCCTCTTCGTCGACGAGGTCCACCGCTTCAACAAGGCGCAGCAGGACGCCCTGCTGCCCGCCGTGGAGAACCGCTGGGTCACCTTCATCGGCGCCACCACCGAGAACCCGTTCTTCTCCGTCATCTCGCCGCTGCTGTCGCGCTCGCTGCTGCTCACGCTGGAGTCGCTGTCCGACGACGACATCCGGACGGTGCTGGAGCGCGCCGCGGCCGAGGAGCGCGGGCTCGGCGGCCGCGCCACCCTGGCCCCCGAGGCGCTCGACCACCTCGTACGCCTGGCCGGCGGCGACGCCCGCCGCTCGCTGACGTACCTGGAGGCGGCGGCCCTGCTGGAGGACGAGATCACGGTCGAGGTGGTGGAGCGGGCCGTCGACAAGGCGGCCGTCCGCTACGACCGGCAGGGCGACCAGCACTACGACGTGATCAGCGCGTTCATCAAGTCGATGCGCGGCTCCGACGCCGACGCCGCGCTCCACTACCTCGCCCGCATGGTCGAGGCCGGCGAGGACCCCCGCTTCATCGCCCGGCGCATCGTCATCTTCGCCTCCGAGGACGTCGGCATGGCGGACCCCACCTGCCTGCAGACCGCGGTGGCCGTCGCCCAGGCCGTCCAGCTCATCGGCCTGCCCGAGGCGCAGATCAACCTGGCCCACGCCGTCATCCACTGCGCGCTGGCCCCCAAGTCCAACGCCGTCGTCAAGGCCATCGGCGCCGCGGCCGGCGACGTGCGGCGCGGCCTCATCGGCCAGGTGCCGGTCCACCTGCGCGACGCCCACTACCCGGGCGCCGCCAAGCTCGGCAGCGGCGAGGGCTACAAGTATCCCCACGACTTCGACCACGGCCTCGTCCGCCAGGAGTACGCGCCGGAGCAGGTGCGGCAGCGGCGTTACTACGAGCCCACCCGGCACGGCGCCGAGGCCCCGGTCGCGGACCGCTGGGCCAGGATCCGCGACTTCCTCCGGGGCACCTGACCTCTCTGCCGGGCCCCTCATGCGGAAGGCCGGCGACCTCAGGGGCGGGCGGAGGGGACCACGGGCGGGGCCGCACGGGCCAGCTGATCACGGTGCGGCGGATCCGGCGGCGCCCCCTGTGCCCAGTAACCTGGGTGCCCGAACGCGATAGGGTTCTTGCGTTTCCGGCGCAGCGTACGAGGGAGATGACCGGATGCTTACCGCTGGAGAGGTCGCCGGGCTGATCGCGGCCACGGGCTGGATAGTCCTGGTGTGTGTGCTCACGATGGTCCTCGTCAGGCTCGCCAGGCTGCTGACCGAGACCACCCGGGCGGTCTCCGACCTCAGCAGCCGCGTGGCGCCGCTGCTCGACGACGTCAGCGTCACGGTCAACGAGACCAACCGGCAGCTCGTCGCCGTCGAGGCGATCGCGCAGGACCTCAAGCAGGTCAGCGGCCACGCCGCCCGCCTGAGCGCGGTGACCCAGACCATCTTCACCGGCCCCCTGATCAAGGTGTCGGCGCTCGGCTACGGGCTGCGCCGGGCCATCGAGGCCCGCCGCCCGCGCAAGCCGCGCGCCACGGGCGGCCGGGCGGCGGGCCCGGCGGCAGGCCAGGCAGCGGGTCGGGCGGTTCGCCGGGCCGGGAGGCGCCCGTGATCCGCCGCCTGTTCTACCTGTCGCTCGGCGCGTTCCTCGCCCTGTGGGTGATGCGCAAGCTGCAGGCGCTCCAGCCCGACCACGTGGCCCGTCGCACGGCCGCCGGCGCGGCGGGCATGCTCGCGCGGGTGAGAGACTTTACTTCCGACGCGCTCGGCGAGGCGGCCGACCGCGAAACCGAGTTGCGGGCCAGGTTCGGCCTTGACCAGTCTGGTCAGGGCGACTGAGCGCCAACGGATCGACCACATACGACTAACGCAAAGGATGGCCACCATGGAGTCGGCAGAGATCGCGCGCCGCTTCCTGCGCTTCTTCGAGGAGCGTGGGCACACGGTAGTGCCCTCGGCCAGCCTGATCGCAGAGGACCCGACGCTTCTCCTGGTCAACGCAGGTATGGTGCCGTTCAAGCCGTACTTCCTGGGGCAGCGCAAGCCTCCGGCGTCCCGGCTGACCACCGCCCAGAAGTGCGTCCGCACGCCCGACATCGACGAGGTGGGCAAGACCACCCGTCACGCCACGTTCTTCCAGATGCTGGGCAACTTCTCCTTCGGCGACTACTTCAAGGCCGAGGTCATCCCGTTCGCCTGGGAGCTGCTCACCCGCTCCGAGTCCGAGGGCGGCTTCGGCTTCCCCGAGGACCGGCTGTGGGCGACCGTCTACCACGAGGACGACGAGGCGTTCGACATCTGGCACAACAAGGTCGGCCTGCCCGCCGAGCGCATCCAGCGCCGCGGCCTGGAGGACAACTACTGGCACATGGGCGTGCCCGGCCCCGGCGGTCCCTGCTCGGAGATCTACTACGACCGCGGCCCCGAGTACGGCAAGGACGGCGGCCCCGTCGCCGACGAGGACCGTTACCTCGAGGTCTGGAACCTCGTGTTCATGCAGTACCAGCTCAGCCAGGTCCGCAGCAAGATCGACTTCGACATCAGCGGCGAGCTGCCGAGCAAGAACATCGACACCGGCATGGGCCTGGAGCGCATGGCGGCGATCCTGCAGGGCGTCGACAACATCTACGAGATCGACACCACCTACAAGATCCTCGACCGGGCGGCCGAGCTCACCAGGACCCGCTACGGCCGCGACACGCGCGCCGACGTGAGCCTGCGCGTCATCGCCGACCACGTGCGCACCGGCACCATGCTCGTGGCCGACGGCGTCATGCCCGGCAACGAGGGCCGCGGCTACGTCCTGCGCCGCATCCTGCGCCGCAGCGTGCGCAACCTGCGCCTGCTCGGCTCCGGCGACGAGCGCTACATGCACGAGCTCACCCGGGTCGCGATCGACGTCATGGGCGAGCAGTATCCCGAGCTCAAGGCCGACGCGCCGCAGATCCACGGTGTCATCGACGCCGAGGAGGCGTCGTTCCTCGGCACGCTGCGGACCGGCACCGCGATCTTCGACGTCGCGGTCGAGGAGACCAAGCGCAAGGCGGGCTCCTCGATCTCCGGCGAGCAGGCGTTCCAGCTCCACGACACCTACGGCTTCCCGATCGACCTGACGCTGGAGATGGCCTCCGAGCACGGCCTCGCGGTCGACGAGGAGGGCTTCCGCCGCCTGATGAAGGAGCAGCGGGAGCGGGCCAAGGCCGACGCCGCGGCGAAGAAGACCGGCAACGCCGACATCTCCGTCTTCGGGCAGCTCCTGGAGAAGGCCGGCAAGATCGAGTTCCTGGGCTACGACGAGACGGAGGCCGAGACCACCGTCGTCGGCGTCCTCGTCGACGGCGTGCCCGTCCCGGCGGCGGGCGCCGGCTCGACCGTCGAGGTCGTGCTCGGCCGCACCCCCTTCTACGCCGAGGGCGGTGGCCAGCTCGCCGACCAGGGCGTCATCCGCACGGCCGGCGCCGAGGTCGAGATCGTCGACGTGCAGTCGCCGATCAAGGGCCTCGTCGTCCACCGCGGCAAGGTGCGCTCCGGCGAGCTGCGGGTCGGCGACGAGGCGCAGGCCGAGATCGACATCGAGCGGCGCCGCGCGATCTCGCGCAGCCACAGCGCCACCCACCTCGTCCACCGCGGCTTCAAGAACGCCCTGGGCGAGTCGGCGGCGCAGGCCGGCTCGGAGAACTCTCCCGGCCGGTTCCGCTTCGACTTCACCGCGGCCGGCGCCGTCCCGCCGAGCGTGCTGCGCGACGTCGAGGACGAGGTCAACGCCGTCCTCATCAACGACCTCAAGGTCAACGCGTTCTACACCTCGCAGGCCGAGGCCCGGGCGATGGGCGCGCTGGCCATGTTCGGCGAGAAGTACGGCGACGAGGTCCGCGTGGTGGAGATCGGCGACTACTCCCGCGAGCTGTGCGGCGGCACCCACGTCCACAGCTCCGGCCAGCTCGGCCTGGTCAAGGTGCTCGGCGAGCAGTCGGTCGGCGCGGGCGTGCGCCGCGTCGAGGCGCTCGTCGGCATCGACGCCTTCCGCTTCCTGGCCCGCGAGAGTGTGCTGGTCGCCCAGCTCACCGAGCAGCTCAAGGCGCGCCGCGAGGAGCTGCCCGAGCGCATCGAGGGCATCGTCACCCGGCTGCGCACCGCCGAGAAGGACCTGGAGCGGCTCCGCTCCGCGCAGGTGCTTCAGGTGGCCGGCGAGCTGGCCTCCCAGGCCGGTGACCAGCAGGGCGTCTCCGTGGTGACACACCGCGCGCCTGATGGCACGACTGGGGACGATTTGCGTAAGCTCGCGCTTGATGTGCGTGGCAGATTCCCGGCCGACAGGCCTGCGGTCGTCGTGATCGCCGGTGTCCCCTCCGACCGACCCGTGGTGGTCTCCGCGGTCAACGAGGCGGGACGCGAGCGAGGGCTCAAGGCCGGGAGACTGGTCGGCGTCGCCGCCAAGGCTCTTGGGGGTGGCGGTGGAGGCAAGGACGACGTCGCGCAGGGTGGCGGCACGCGCCCGGAGGCGATCGGCGACGCGCTGCGGCTGGTCGAGCAGGCCATCGAAGGACAGCTCGGCTGACATGCGGTTCGGCTCACGGATCGGCGTCGACGTCGGATCCGTCCGCATCGGCGTGGCCCGCAGCGACCCGTCGGGGATGCTGGCCACGCCGGTCGAGACCGTCAGGCGCGGCAAGGGCGACCTCGACCGCATCGCCGCCATCGCGGCGGAGCACGAGGCGATCGAGGTCGTCGTCGGCCTGCCGACCTCCCTGTCCGGCAGGGAGGGGCAGGCCGCCGCGCTGGCCCGCGAGTTCGCGGGCGCGCTGGCGGGGCGGCTCGTGCCGACCCCGGTCCGGCTGTTCGACGAGCGTCTGACGACCGTGGCCGCCCAGCAGGGGCTGAGGGCCAGCGGCGTACGGGCCAAGAAGCAACGCGACGTGGTCGACCAGGCGGCGGCGGTGGTGCTGCTGCAGGACGCCCTGGACGTCGAGAGAGCCACCGGCGCTCCGCCGGGCAGGCCCGTCGATCCGCCGTCCGCGGCGGACGCCGGGCCCACCTCATGACCCGCCCTCCGACGGGGCACGGCCGCTCCGGCCACGGAGCACGCCGATGAGCGGGGGAGCGGCGCGGGGTCCCGACGAGGATCCCCACGCCGACGCCTCCCACCCGAACCCGCCTTCTGCGGAGTCCCCGATGCCCGCGAGCGGCGGCCACGAGGACGCCGAACAGGATAGGGGCGGCCATGACCGCGGCGAAGCGGCTGGACCGGTCGCTGAACCGGGGGACGACGAGGCGGACACGCTGCCCCTGCCCGTGGGGCGGCGGGAAGGCGTGCGCCGGGCCGTCGTCACCGGTGGCGTCACGCTCTCCGCGCTGGTCCTGGCGGCGGGCGTGTACGCGCTGGTCAGGCCGTACCTGAACCCGGACGACCACGGGGACGCCGGAGCCGTCACCGTCCGCATCACGCCCGGCGCCGGCGCCGCCGACGTCGGCGAGCTGCTGGCGGCCAGCGGGGTGGTGACGAGCGCCCGCTCCTTCGTGGCGGCGGCCGAACGGCGCGAGCCGGCCGAGCTCAAGCCCGGCTTCTACCAGCTGCGCACCGGCATGTCCGCCGGTGAGGCGCTCGACCTGCTCCTCTCGCCCGCCTCGCGGGCCGTCCGGCGGGTCACGTTGCCGGAGGGCATGCGGCTGGGGGAGACCCTGCGGCACATCGCCGAGCAGTCCGGCGTGCCGCTCGCGGACCTGCGGGCGGTCGACTCCCGCAAGGTCGGCCTGCCCGACTACGCCCAGGGGCTGGAGGGCTTCCTGTTCCCCGCCACGTACGCGGTGCAGCCCGGCACGACCGCCGGGGGACTGCTCACGGCGATGGCGCAGCGGTTCGCGACCGTCGCGGACCGGCTCGACCTGGAGGAGCGGGCAGCCCGGCTGGGCCTGACCCCGCTCCAGGCCGTCACGGTGGCCAGCATCGTGCAGGCCGAGCCGGCCAAGGACGCCGATTACCCGAAGATCGCCCGGGTGATCTATAACCGGCTGAGGCGTGACATGCCGCTCCGGATCGACTCCACCATCCTGTACGCCCTGGGCAAGCGGACCTCCCGCCCGTCACGGAGCGACACCAGGGCGGGCTCGCCGTACAACACGTACACGCGCAAGGGGCTGCCGCCCGGGCCGATCTCCAACCCCGGGGTGACGGCGCTGAAGGCGGCCCTCCACCCGGCCAAGGGTGATTGGTACTGGTTTGTCGCGACGGATCCGGCGCATAGAATCACCAAATTCACCGACAAAGAGAGCGAGTTCGTGAGATACCGGGAAGAGTTGAACGAACACCTCGGGACGAACTGATGCTCCCCGCGACGCCCCCCACCTCCCGCAGGATCGGCGAGATCCCCGGGCGGAGTCACGGAGCCGGGACGCCGGCGCTCTTCTCGTTGCCCCGCACGGCTACGGAGAGTGACGTCCCGGGGGTATCGGTGCATGACCGGCGGATTCCCCCGTTCCGTACGGTGACCCCCCACTGTTCGGTCCGGCCGCTTGACGGCGGGCGCACCGAACCGGGAGATTGGCCAGCGCACCTATGAGCGAGCTCGATATGGATTTCCTGCTGGGCGCCGAGGACGACGACGAAGGTCGTGACCGGCGCCGGTCCCGTGGTTCCGGCGGACGCGGCAACCGGAGGCGGCGCAGACGCCGCAGCCGCGGCCGCTTCATCGCCCCGCTTCTCGCGTTCATCATCCTCGCCGGCATCATCGGCGGCGGCGGCTACTTCGGCTACCAGTGGATCAGCGGCGCCCTCGTCCCCGACGACTACACCGGGCAGGGCCAGGGCAACGTGGTGATCGAGATCAAGGAGGGCCAGAGCGCCTCCGACGTCGCCGTGGAGCTGGAGCGGCAGGGGGTCGTGGCCAGCGCCCGAGCCTTCACCAACGCCGCGGCCAGCGCCAACATGAGCTCCAAGCTCCAGCCCGGCTCGTACACCATGCGCAAGCGCATGTCCGCCGCCAACGCGGTCAAGCTGCTCGACTCGGGCAACCGCCTGCTCGTACGGGTGACGATCAGGGAGGGCCTGCGCGTTTCCGACACGCTCACCCAGCTCGCCAAGGCGACAGGCAAGCCGGAGAAGGAGTTCCTCGCCGCGGCCCGCAACGTGCGTGCGCTGGACCTGCCCAAGTACGCGAAGAACAAGCCGGAGGGCTACCTCTTCCCGGCCACGTACGAGTTCCAGCCCAAGACCACGCCGGCGGAGATGCTGACCACGATGGTCGAGCGTTTCGGGGACGCGGCCGACAAGGCGGGCCTGGAGGAGGGCGCCAAGAGCCTGGGCCACACCCCGGGGGAGATCGTCACGATCGCCAGCATCATCCAGGCCGAGGCCGGCCGGTACGAGGACATGCCCAAGATCGCCCGGGTGATCTACAACCGCCTGGAGCACCAGCCGCCCATGAAGCTGAAGATGGACAGCACGGTCATGTACGGGCTGAACAAGTACCGCACGGCGGCCACCAATGCCGAGCTGCTCATTCCCACGAAGTACAACACGTACATGCACCACGGGCTCCCGGTCGGCCCCATCTCCAACCCGGGCGACCACGCCATCGAGGCGGCGCTCAACCCGGCCAAGGGTGACTGGCTGTACTTCGTCGCCACGGACCCGAAGAGCGACATCACGAAGTTCGCCACCACGGACGCCGAGTTCCAGGCGCTTCTGAACGAGTACCACAAGAACGGCGGCTGAGCCCCGCCCTTCCGCCAAGGCCGTCGAGGGCCGCCCGCACGGACGCGGGCGGCCCTCGTCATGTCCGCAGGTCGCCGAGCCCCCGAGAGGGCATGGCGCCTGCGTCGGGGCGACGTCGGGGGCGGTAGGGTGCTCGCAGTTCGGGAAGGCGCGAAGGAGCAGGTGATCATGCGGGCCGCGGTGATGGGCTCACCGATCGCACACTCGCTCTCCCCCTGTCTGCACCGGGCCGCGTACGCGGCGATGGGGCTGGCCGGGTGGAGCTACGAGGCGATCGAGTGCGACGAGGCGGCGCTGCCGGAGACGCTCCGGCGGCTTCGTCCGGTGCGCGGCGAGGCCACCGGGGACGGGGACGCCTGGGCGGGCCTGTCGCTCACGATGCCGCTCAAGCGAGCCGTGCTGCCCCTGCTGGACTCCGTGACCGAGCCGGTCGTCGAGGTCGGCGGCGCCAACACGGTGGTGTTCCGCGACGGCGCCGCGCACGGCCACAACACCGACGTCCACGGCGTGCGACAAGCCCTGGTGGAGGCGGGGGTGCCCGCTCCCGGCTCGGCCACCGTGCTGGGCGGCGGCGCGACCGCGGCCTCGGCGCTGGCGGCGTTGCGCGGCCTCGGCCTCCAGGCGGCCACGCTGCTGGTACGGGATCCCGCCCGCGCGGGGGAGACGGCCGAGGCGGCCGAACGGATCGGCGTGGCGCTGTCCGTGGAGACGTTCGACAAGCTCGACGCGGCGCTGCGGGTGGACCTGGTCGTCTCCACGCTGCCCGGCGGCGCGGCCGACGCCTACGCCGGGGCCCTGGCCGGGGTGCCCGCCCTGTTCGACGTCGTCTACTCGCCCTGGCCCACGCGCGCGGCCTCGGCGGTGCGGGCGGCGGGCGGCACGGTGGTGGGCGGCTTCGCGATGCTGCTGCACCAGGCGGTCCGGCAGGTGGAGCTGATGACGGGCCGCACGGACGTCCCGGTGGAGGCCATGCGCGCGGCCGGCGAGGCCGAACTCCTCAGACGGGCCACGCGAACGGGTTGACCACCGTCACGCCGGTTTCCGCGAAATCCTTGACGTTACGGGTTACCACGCTCCAGCCGTGCACCTTCGCGGTGGCGGCCAGCAGCCCGCCCGCGGTCGGCAGCGGGCGGGTGGTGTTGAGCCGGCCCCATTCCTCGGCGATGTCGGAGGTGACGGGAACGATCCGATCGTGGAATGACGCATACAGGCGGGCGAGCCACCGCTCCAGGATCATGGCCTGCTCAGGGTCGCGCCGTCTACGCAGCTCGATCCCGCAGCGGATCTCTCCGAGGGACACGGTGCTCAGATGGAGAGTCGGACCGAGTGATGCCTCGATCCACTCCTTCACTCGCGGGTCGCCATTGCGCTTGCGGACCTCGGAGACCATGTTCGTGTCGAGGAGGTAGCCGACGCTCACCAGCCAAGGTCCACTTCGCGTGGCAGATCCCGGTTGCGCGGGAACTCGATGTGGTCGTCCCAGCCGGGCGCGCTGAGCAGGAACTCCTTGAAGTCGGGCTCGTCGCCCTTGAGCCGGCGGTACTCCGCCATGTCGATGACGACCGCCACGTCCTCCCCGTGGCGCGTGATGATCTGCGGGCCCTCGTCATGCGCCCGGCGCACCACCTCGCTGAAGCGCTGCTTCGCCTCCTGCAACTGCCATAACGGCACCATCGCCTCAAATCTGGACAGACTGGACAGAGTCCGCCCTCGCTCCGACCGTAGCCGAGCCGGAGGTCGCCGGAGGGGGGAACATTCGAGGTGGTCCCGCGGTTGTGGTAACGTAGCTCTCTGATCGGTCCGGCATGTTTGCTGGACGCGCAAGCGGAGGTCTCCCTCCCACCCAGGTCGCCGAGAGGTGGCCGGGTCAAGGATCACGCCGGACTATTCCGGGGAGCTTGAGGCCACGCCGCCGAAAAGCTCAGTGGCCCCGCATGCGCGACGTGCGGGGCTTTTCGCGTCTGCGTGAAGCTCTCCGGCACGACGAGCACGTAGGGATCGCAAACCTAGGAGGCCCCATCAGCACTGAGCCCCGCATCAACGAGCGTATCCGAGTTCCCGAGGTCCGCCTCGTGGGCCCGAACGGCGAGCAGGTCGGCATCGTGTCCATTCACGATGCGCTGAAGCTCGCCCAGGAAGCCGACCTTGACCTCGTCGAGGTCGCGGCGACGGCTCGACCGCCCGTGTGCAAGCTCATGGACTACGGCAAGTTCAAGTACGAGTCCGCGATGAAGGCGCGCGAGGCGCGCAAGAACCAAGCGCACACGATCATCAAGGAGATCAAGCTCCGGCCGAAGATCGACCCGCACGACTACGAGACCAAGAAGGGTCACGTGGTGCGGTTCCTCAAGGCGGGGGACAAGGTCAAGGTCACGATCATGTTCCGTGGTCGCGAGCAGTCCCGTCCGGAGCTCGGCTTCCGGCTGCTGCAGCGGCTGGCCGAGGACGTCCAGGAGCTCGGCTTCGTGGAGTCCCAGCCCAAGCAGGACGGCCGTAACATGATCATGGTGCTCGGCCCGCACAAGAAGAAGGCCGAGGCCAAGGCCGAGAAGGCCGCCGCCAAGGCACAGCGTGACGGTGAGGAGCTTCCCGCCCAGGAGGAGCCTTCCGAACAGGAAGCGTGACCCCTGGTAGGGGTTAGCCTTACAGCGCACCCCTAACGGCCACAGCATGACGAAGACGCCGCGACCGGGTCGGCCAGCACCGGCCCGGCCACCGGCACGACCGAATTGAGGAGAGACGGCGACATGCCGAAGATGAAGACGCACAGCGGTGCGAAGAAGCGGTTCCGGCTCACCGGCACGGGCAAGATCAAGCGTCGCCGCGCCAACCGCGCGCACTACAACGAGTGGAAGTCGTCCACGCTGACGCGCCGTCTCAAGAACGAGGTCGTCCTTTCCGACGCCGATTCCAAGAAGATCAAGAAGCTGCTCGGCAAGTAGCGCGAACCCCCGGGGAGAAGAAACATGGCACGCGTGAAGCGGGCGCTCAACGCCAAGAAGAAGCGCAAGATCGTCCTCGAGCGGGCGGCCGGTTACCGTGGCCAGCGGTCGCGGCTGTACCGCAAGGCCAAGGAGCAGATGCTCCACTCGATGACCTACGCCTACCGCGACCGTAAGGATCGCAAGGGCGCTTTCCGCCGTCTGTGGATCCAGCGCATCAACGCTGCGGCCCGCCAGAACGGCATGACCTACAACCGCCTGATCCAGGGGCTGCGCCTGGCGGGCGTCGAGGTCGACCGCAAGATCCTCGCCGACCTCGCGGTCAACGACAGCCAGACCTTCGCCACGCTCGTCGAGGCCGCCAAGAAGGCGCTGCCGGCGAACGTGAACGCTCCGGCCGCGAGCTGAGCGACGCGAGCCGAGGGATGTGACGAGCCCGGCCCGGGCTCCAGCCGAGGGCCCACCTCACGGTGGGCCCTTTGCCATCTGCGGGGACGGGTTGTAACACCGGCGGGTCGTCCGCACGGGCGGACCGAGCCGGTCACCGGCGGCGCGAGCAGGCCACAGGCAGGGGGAGCAGGGAGAGCATGGCGGAATCCGAGCTGACCAACGTCAAGTCGCCGCGCGTGAAGGCGGCCAGGCGGCTGACCAAGCGCGCCTTCCGCGACCAGGACCGCAAGTTCCTGGCCGAGGGCCCGCAGGCGGTGCGCGAGGCCCTCAGGCTCGACGACGTGACGGTGGAGCTGTTCACGACGGCCGACGCCGAGCTGCGCCACCCCGAGATCGTCGGCGAGGCCGCCGCGCGCGGCATCCCGGTCCACCGCGCCAGCGGCGAGGTCATGGCCGAGTTGTCCCAGACCGTCACCCCGCAGGGGCTGCTGGCCGTCTGCCGGCTGGTGCACGTGCCGCTGGAGGAGGCGCTGCCCGCGCAGCCGCGGCTGGTGGCCGTGCTCGCCCACGTACGCGACCCCGGCAACGCCGGCACCGTCATGCGGGCGGCCGACGCCGCCGGCGCCGACTCCGTGGTCTTCACCGACGCCTCCGTCGACCCGTACAACGGCAAGTGCGTGCGCGCGAGCGCCGGCAGCCTGTTCCACCTGCCGGTCGTGATCGGCGCGCCCGTGTCCGACGCCGTACGGCGGCTCAAGGAGCGCGGCCTGCGGGTCCTCGCGGCCGACGGGGCGGGCAAGCACACCCTGGACGACGTGGACCTGTCCGGCCCCACCGCCTGGATCTTCGGCAACGAGGCGTGGGGGCTGCCCGAGGAGATCCTGGCCCAGGCGGACGACGTGGTCCGGGTGCCGATCTACGGGCAGGCCGAGAGCCTCAACCTGGCGACCGCCGCCGCCGTCTGCCTGTACGCCTCCGCCCGTGCCCAACGCACGGCCTGAAAGCGTTCCACCCGAGTGCGCTCACCCCGAGTGCGCTCACCCCGAGTGCGCTCACCCCGAGTGCGCTCGCCCCGGGTGCGCTCGGCGGGAAAGGGCGCGGGACGGCTTGAGACGGTGGCCGCGGCCGATGGCATGAAGCGGTCACGCCCCTGCCATAGGGAGCCTCGCGGCGAGTCCCCTAGGCGACGGGAAACCCGCTATTGTCGGCCTTGTAGGCGGAGGAGGCGAGGTCGTGCACGGAGCGGACACCGGCGGTCGGGAGATCGTCCCCGCGTGCTCGATCGCCATCGACGACCTCCCCGACGGCCTCATCGTGACCGACAGGTTCGGCCGCGTCCTGGCGGTCAACCGGGCGGCCGTCCGGCTCACCGGGGTGCCCGCCGCGCGGGCGGTCGGCAAGGAGATGGACGAGGTCTTCCCGTTCCGCGACCACGACGGGCGCGAGTGGTGGAAGGCCCTCGACCCGCAGGGTGGGCTGCGCACCCGCACCCGGGTCCCCGAGCGCCCGCTGCACCTGCCCGGCGGTCAGGAGCTGCACGTCGCGGCCCGGCTGGTCCGCGAGCCCGCCCGCGGCGGCGACGTCGCGCGGGTCGCGATCACGTTACGCGACGGAGGGGCCCGCGCCAGGCTGGAGCGCAGCCGCGCCGACCTGGTCTCCACCGTCGCCCACGAGCTGCGCTCGCCGCTGACCAGCGTCAAGGGCTTCACCGCGACGCTGCTGGCCAAGTGGACCCGCTTCACCGACGAGCAGAAGCGCGTCATGCTGGAGACCGTCAACAACGACGCCGACCGCGTGACCCGGCTCATCACCGAGCTGCTCGACGTGTCCCGCATCGAGTCCGGACGGCTGGAGGTGCGCCGCCAGGTCGTGGACGTGGCCGCGCGGGCGCGCCGCGCCGTCGCCGGGCGGGTGGCGGCCGGCGAGCCCGAGGACCGCTTCCGCCTCGTCGCGGGCGACGACCTGCCCGAGATGTGGCTCGACCAGGACAAGATCGACCAGATTCTCGGTAACCTGGTGGAGAACGCGGTGCGCCACGGCCGGGGCACCGTGACCATCGTCATCGAGTCCGTCGGATGGGGAGTGGCCGTGTCGGTGCGCGACGAGGGCGAGGGCATCGCGCCCGAGCTGGCTCCGCGCGTCTTCCGGCAGTTCTGGCGCGGCAACAGCCGCCGGCGCGGCGGCACGGGGCTCGGCCTGTTCATCGTCAAGGGCCTGGTCGAGGCGCACGGCGGCACGATCACCGTGCAGCGGGCGCCCGAGGGCGGTGCGGAGTTCCGATTTACCGTGCCCACCGGCACGCCCGACTTCGCCTGAAGCGCGAGTCGGCCGGTGGGCCCGCCACCGTTAGACTCTTGACCGCTCAAGCCCTGGATACGGAGCTCACTCTTGTCTGACTACGACCCCGTCGAGGTGACACCGTTGCATGCCGACGAGGTGTCCCGCATGGAGGCCGAGGCCCTCGACGCCATCAAGTCGGCCGGCAGCCTCGAAGCCCTCAAGCAGGCCCGCCTCGCGCACGCGGGTGACCGCTCGCCCATCGCCCTGGCCAACCGTGAGATCGGCGCGCTGCCCCCGGCGGCCCGCGCCGAGGCCGGCAAGCGCGTCGGCACGGCTCGCAAGGCGATCGGCCAGGCCCTCGCGACCCGCCAGGCCGAGCTGGAGGCCGAGCGTGACGCGCGCGTGCTCGTCGAGGAGGCCGTCGACGTCACCCTCCCGTGGGACAGGCGGCCGCGCGGCGCCCGCCACCCGCTGACGACCATGCAGGAGCGCATCGCCGACACGTTCGTCGCGATGGGCTACGAGGTGGCCGAGGGCCCCGAGCTGGAGGGCGAGTGGTTCAACTTCGACGCACTCAACATCGCCCAGGACCACCCGGCGCGCTCCGAGCACGACACGTTCTTCGTCGGCTCCGCCGGCTCCGGCATGGTGCTGCGCACCCAGACCTCCCCGGTGCAGATCCGCGCGCTGCTCCAGCGTGAGCTGCCCGTGTACGTGATCTCGCCGGGCAAGGTGTTCCGCACCGACGAGCTCGACGCCACCCACACCCCGGTCTTCCACCAGGTGGAGGGGCTGGCCGTGGACGAGGGTCTGACGATGGCGCACCTCAAGGGCACGCTCGACCGCTTCGCCGAGGTCATGTTCGGCGAGGGCATCACGACCCGGTTCCGGCCGAACTACTTCCCGTTCACCGAGCCGTCGGCCGAGATGGACCTCAAGTGCTTCGTCTGCCGCGGCGCCTCGGCGGTGCCCGGCAACCCGCCGTGCCGCACCTGCAAGTCCGAGGGCTGGATCGAGTGGGGCGGCTGCGGCATGGTCAACCCGCGCGTGCTGGTCTCCTGCGGGGTCGACCCGTCGAGATACTCGGGGTTCGCGTTCGGCATGGGCATCGAGCGGACGCTGATGTTCCGCCACAACGCCGAGGACATGCGCGACATGGTCGAGGGAGACGTGCGCTTCACGCTCCCGTTCGGAATGGAGATCTGATGAGGGTCCCGCTCTCCTGGCTGCGGGAGTATGTCGATCTTCCCGCGGTCACGGCGCACGAGGTGGCCGACCGGCTCACCGCGGCCGGCCTCAAACTCGAGTCCATCGCCTCCTACGGCCACGACGTCAAGAACGTCGTCGTCGGCGAGGTCCTGGAGATCGAGGAGCTGACCGGCTTCAAGAAGCCGATCCGGCACTGCAAGGTCGAGACGGGCGAGGCGACGCCGCGCGAGATCGTCTGCGGCGCCACCAACTTCGCCGTCGGCGACCGGGTGCCGGTCGTGCTGCCGGGCGGCGTGCTGCCCGGCGGGTTCGAGGTCGGCGCGCGCAAGACGTACGGGCGCATGTCCGAGGGCATGATCTGCTCCGAGCGCGAGCTGGGCCTGACCGAGGACCACGGCGGCATCATGGTGCTGCCGGCCGACACCCCGGTCGGCGCCGACGTGGTGGAGCTGCTCGGCCTGCGCGACGACGTCATCGAGCTGGAGATCACCCCCGACATCGGCTACGCGCTGTCGATCAGGGGCGTGGCCCGCGAGGCGGCGATCGCGTTCGGCGTGCCGTTCCGCGACCCCGCCGCGGTCGAGCCGCCCCCGGCCGAGGGCACGGCCTGGCCGGCCTCGATCGCCGACCCGTCCGCCTGCGACCGGTTCGTGCTGCGCGAGGTCACCGGCTTCGACCCGGCCGCGCAGAGTCCGCTGTGGATGCGCGTACGGCTGGCGCGCGCCGGCATGCGGCCGGTGTCGCTGGCCGTCGACGTCACCAACTACGTCATGCTGGAGCTCGGCCAGCCGCTGCACGCCTTCGACCGGGCCAAGCTGACCGGGGAGATCGTCGTACGGCGGGCGCTGCCCGGCGAGCGGCTGGAGACGCTCGACCACGTGGTCCGCGACCTCGACCCCGACGACATCCTCATCACCGACCAGGCGGGCCCGCTGTCGATGGCCGGCACGATGGGCGGCCTGGACAGCGAGATCTCCGACGCCACGACCGACATCGTCATCGAGGCGGCCCACTTCTCGGCCACCGGCATCTCCCGCGAGTCGCGCCGGCACAAGCTGGTGTCGGAGGCGTCCAAGCGGTTCGAGCGCGGCGTCGACCGCGAGCTGCCGCTGGCCGCGTCGTGGCGGGCCGTACGGCTGCTCGCCGAGCTGGGCGGCGGCACCGCGGGCCACGCGGTCACCCACGCCGAGACCGAGGCGGAGCCGCCGCGCATCGCCATCCCGGCCGGCTACCCCGGTGTCGTCGCCGGTGTCCCGTTCACCAAGGAGACCGTCGTCCACCGGCTGGAGCAGATCGGCTGCACCGTGACCGACGGCGACGAGCCGGCCGTGCGCAGGGGCGCCGTCGACCCGACCGGCGTGGTGACCGGCGGCGAGCTGGCGGCCCGGCTCGCCGTCAGCGGCCCCGACATGATCACGGTGACGCCCCCGTCCTGGCGGCCCGACCTCACCGACCCGAACGACCTGGCCGAAGAGGTCATCCGCCTGGAGGGCTACGAGCACCTGCCGTCGGTCCTGCCCAAGGCCCCCGCCGGGGCCGGGCTGACCGAGGGACAGCGGCTGCGCAGGCGCGTCGGCCGGACCCTGGCCGCCGCCGGGTACGTCGAGGTGCTGGCCTACCCGTTCATCGGCGAGAGCGACTTCGACCGCCTGCAGCTTCCGGCCGACGACGCCCGCCGCCGGGCCGCGCGGCTGGTCAACCCGCTGGCCGACGACGAGCCGCTGCTGCGCACCACGCTGCTGCCGGGCCTGCTCAAGACGCTGGCCCGCAACGTGGGGCGCGGCTTCACCGACGTGGCCCTGTTCGAGTCCGGCTCGGTGTACCGGCCGCGCGAGGACGGCCCGGACACCGCTCCGACGCCCGGCGTGGAGCGCAGGCCGACGGAGGAGGAGCTGGCCGGAATCGAGGCTGCCCTGCCCGATCAGCCGCGCCGCGTCGCGGTCGTGCTGGCCGGCGAGTTCGAGCGGTCCGGATGGTGGGGGCACGGGCGCCAGGAGTGCTGGGCCGACGCGGTGCAGGCCGCCCGGCTCGTCGCCGCCGAGGCCGGAATCGAGCTCTCGGTCGTCGCCGACCAGCACGAGCCGTGGCACCCGGGCCGCTGCGCGGCCCTCTACGTGGGCGACACGCTCGTCGGCCACGCCGGCGAGCTGCACCCGCGCGTCATCGAGGCGTACGGCCTGCCGCCGCGCACCTCGGCCATGGAGCTGGAGCTGTCCCGGCTGGAGTCCGCCCTGCCCGGCCCGGTGGACGCCCCCCGGGTGTCGGCCTACCCGGTGGCGACGCAGGACGTGGCGCTCATCGTCCCCGACTTCACACCGGAGGCCGACGTGGCCACGGCGCTCCGTGACGGGGCGGGGGAGCTGCTGGAGTCGATCCGGCTGTTCGACGTCTACACGGGTGAGCAGGTCGGCGAGGGCAACAAGTCCCTGGCGTACACGCTGCGCTTCCGCGCCCAGGACCGCACGCTGACGGTCGAGGAGACGACGGCGGCGCGTGACGCGGCGGTGGCGCTGGCGGCCGACCGCGTGGGGGCCCAGCTCCGCGGCGCCTGACGATCCGCATGCGAAGGGCCCGGTACGGAGGTACCGGGCCCTTCGTCGTGCGCGTCAGATCCGCTCGATCTCGGTGAGGTCGATGTCGATGTCGAACGGGACGGTCAGCTTGAGCCGGTCGTGGAAGATGCCGGTGGCGACATACGAGTCGGTGACTTTGTCCAACTCGTAGACGTAGACGACCGGCTTGGCCCACTGGTTCTCGACTCGCCAGAAGTGCGGGATCTTGGCTCTGGCATAGAGCACCGGCTTGCGGTCGCGGTCACGTGTCCTGGAATCCGGTGAGACGACTTCGACAGTGAGCACGACGTCCTCCGCCCGGTAGAACGTCTGGCCGGGGCCCTCGTCCGCGCCTGCGGTGATGACACAGATGTCCGGCTCAGGTCGCTGATCGCTGGCGAGGATGACGCTCATCTCCCTGCGCACGCGAAGGTCCTTCGGGGCGGCTCCGCGGAGACCTGTGACGAGAAGATCGACAGCGAGTGTGTGGAAGGCGGCTTGGGGGCTCACGAGGACCAAGCTTCCATCAATCAACTCTGTGTGCGCAGGCAAATCCGGAATGTGATCGAGGTCTTCAGCCTTGAACCCCTCGGGGGGCGGAGTGATCCAGTCGGGTAGCGAAGGTGGTTCCATCTCCAGGCTCACCGCTTCTGCCGTCATGGTCCTACGGTAACAAGCTAGCGCGTTCACGGTAAGTAAACCCAGCAACACGCGGCGTTTGATAGATCTGCGGCACAATGCGGTGGCATGAGGCAGTTGCTGGTGTTCGCCGAGCGGGACGAAGCCGAGGAGGTCGCGGAGACGCTGGGCGAGTGGTTCCCCGAGCTCGGCACGCCCCGCGTCGTACGGGAGACGCTGGCCGGGGAGGACGACGCCGAGGACGCGCAGTGGCTCGTCGTCGCCGAAGGGCTCGACGGCGCGCACCTTGCCCGGGTCGACGCTCTCGTGGAGGAGTACGACGGGTGGCGCGAGAGCGGATGACGCCGGTCAGGCCGTGCCGGCCTCGGTGACCTGGCGCTCCTCGCGGCGCGCCTTCTCGGCCAGCGCGTGCTCGTCCGTGCGCGCGTCGTACCTCCGGAACCCGGGCAGCGCCGCGGCGAGACCCGCGACCGCCGCCACGCACAGCAGCCCGCCCGCCCCGAGCGAGAACTTCGCCCCGCCCCAGCCGGCCATCAGCCCGGCGCGCGCGTTGCCCAGCATCGGGCCGCTGGCGTACGAGAGCAGCTCGATGCCCGCCAGCCGCCCGCGCAGCTCCTCCGGGATCGTCTGGTTCCAGATCGTCATCCGGAAGATGCCGCTGACCATGTCGGCCGCGCCCGCCAGCGCCAGGCAGGCGAACACCAGCCACACGCTGGAGGCGACCGAGGCCAGGGCCACCGCGGCGCCCCACACGGCCGCCGCGAGGATCACGCCGAGGCCCTGCCGGTGGACCCGCGATGTCCAGCCGCCCGTGAGCGAGGCCACCAGTCCGCCCACGGCCCCCGCCGAGTAGAGCAGGCCGAGCGCCCGCGCCGCGCCGAGCTGGTCGGCCAGGAACGGGAACAGCGCCGTGGACATGGCGAACACCATCGCCGCGATGTCCACGAGGTAGGTGCCCATGAGGTCGCGCCGGCGCACGGCGTAGCGGACGCCCTCGACCAGCGAGCGCAGCGACGCGGGGGCGGCGTCCTCGGCCGGCGGGCGCGAGGTGGTCCGCCGGAGCAGCAGCAACGACACGACGAAGCTGAGGGTGTCGGCCGCGTACGCGGTGGCCGTGCCGAACGAGGTCACGAGCAGGCCCCCGAGGGCCGGGGCGACGATCGCGCCGACGTTCCAGCGCAGGCTCTGCAGGACGGCGGCGGCGCCGAGCTGGTCGTGCCGCACGACCTGCGGCGTCAGGGACTCCAGGCTGGGCCGCTGCAGGGAGCCGATGCCCGTCGACAGCGCGCCCACCACGTACAGCACCCACACCTGCGGGTCGGGCAGCAGCGCGTTGACCGTGAGCATCGCCGAGGTCACGGCGAGGCCCAGCTCCCCGAGCAGGATGATCTTGCGCCGGTCGAGGGCGTCGGCGATCGCGCCGCCCCACAGCCCGCACACCACCATGGGCACGAACTCCGCGAGGCTCACCAGCCCGACCGCGACGGGGGAGCCGGTCAGCTCCTTCATCTGGTACGGCACCGCCACGACGGTGATGAACGTGCCGAACATGGTCACCACGCCCGAGGCGGTCAGCAGCCGGTAGTCGCGGGAGTCGCGCAGCGGGCCCAGGTCGGGCATGAGGCGGCGGAGCAGATGGCGGAGTCGTGACGGCACAGGCGCTGATTGTCCGGTTCGCGGACGGGCGCCGCAAACACTTTTCCGGTAAGCGAAACGGCCCCCGGGGAAACCCCGGGGGCCGTTCGGCGGAAGGTCACGCGCCGGGGACCTTGTCCAGGAACCCGAGCACCCGGGCGATCCTGCCGTCCTCGGCCAGCTCCACCACGTCGAACCCGACCGCCACCGGCTCCCCGCCCTCGGGGCCCAGGTGCCAGGTGAAGCGGGCGACGTTGTTGTGGGCGTCGAACACCTCACCGGCGCTGAAGACGAGGCCGGGGAACATGCCCTGCGCGCCCTCGATCACGGCGGCGATCGCGTCCTGGCCCTGCACCTGGGCCAGCGGGTCGGTGTAGGTGGCTTCCTCGGTCCACAGCTCGGCGACGGCCTTGGCGCGGGCGGCGGCGTCGGTCTCGTTCCAGGCGGCGACGTAGCGCTCGACCAGCTCAGCGTTCATGATTGTTCAACCTTTCGTACGAAATTTCGGTGTATGTGGGGTAATAGGGAGGGATCAGCGGAGGCGGCGCAGGCCCATGATCTGCAGCTCGGCGAAGACCGCGACCACGAGCGCCTGCAGGACCGTCCAGACCAGGCCGGGCGTCGTGAACTCCCCGGACGCCTCGACCGCGGCGACCAGGCTGGCGAGGGTCCAGGCCAGGTTCAGCCCGATCACCGCCCTGGTGCCGGCGACGCTGACGGCCCGGCGGCTCGCCAGCACGCCGACGGCCGCGGCGTACACGAGGAGGAAGGCCCCGATCCCGCGCAGCAGGCCGGCGTCCGGCCCGAGCAGCCCGGACAGCGGCCCCGCTGCGGCCAGGTAGGCGAGGCCGTTGACCCCGGTGACGGCCGCGTCGGCGGCCAGCGCGAGGCGCAGGAACTTGGCCCGGTCGGTGGTGACGGTCACGGCGGTCACGGCGGTCATCATGGCTCCTTCTCGGTGTCGGTCTGTCTGCCGGTCCGGCCGGTGTGCCCGGTGCCGACAACCGAAAAGATGTCATCGGGGGCGGGGGCCCCGCGATTACGCCTCAGGTAATGCGTGCGCCTATCTCCGCGCCGACCTGCCCGTACGCGCGCGAAAAAAGACCGCCGGACGGGCGTCCGGCGGCCTGGGGGAGGGGGTGACAGCGCTACGAACCGAGGATCTCCCTGCGCAGGCGGGTCTTGAGGATCTTTCCGCCCGGGTTGCGCGGCAGCTCCTCCTCCCGGAACCACACGTGCACCGGGATCTTGAACTTGGCGATCCGGCCGGCCAGGAACTCCCGCAGCTCCCCGTCGGTGACCGAGGCGCCGAGCGTCAGGCGGACCACCGCGCCCACCTCCTCGCCCAGCTCGTCGTGCGGGACGCCGATCACCGCCGCGTCGTCCACGGCCGGGTGCTCGAACAGCGCGGCCTCGACCTCGGCGCAGTAGACGTTCTCCCCGCCCCGGATCACCATGTCCTTGGCCCGGTCGACGATGTAGACGAAGCCCTCCTCGTCCATCCGGGCCAGGTCGCCCGTGTGCAGCCAGCCGTCGACGAACGTCTCGGCGGTCGCCCGGGGCTTGTTCCAGTAGCCCATGATGACGTTCGGCCCTCGTACGCACAGCTCGCCCACCTCGCCGCGCGGCAGCTCCTTGCCGGCCGGGTCCACCACGCGCACGTCCACCACGGCCGAGGGCAGGCCGATGCTGTCGGGCCGGGACAGGTAGTCGGGGCCGCCGTTGCCGATGGCCAGCGCGGTCGTCTCCGTCATGCCGTAGCCGTTGGAGGTGGCCCGCTGGGGGAGGTTCGAGGTGATGCGCTCCAGCAGCTTGGGCGGGGCCGGCGCGCCGCCGTACCCGAGGGTGGTGAGCGAGGACAGGTCGTGCGCGCCGAAGTCCGGATGCGACATGAGCTGCCAGGCGTTGGTGGGCACGCCGATCATGGTGGTGACGCGCTCGCGCTCGATGAGCCGCAGCGCCTGCCCGGGATCCCACTTGTACATGAGCACCAGCCCGCCGCCGCTGAACATCGTGGTGGTCAGCGCCGAGAAGCACCCCGTGACGTGGAACAGCGGCACGGTCAGCAGCGTCACCCGTCGCTGGCCGGCGACCTCGGAGACATCCTTGCCGGCCAGGGCGACCGCGCGCATGAGGCCGTAGGCGACGGTCATGGGGGACTGGCCGAGGTTGCGGTGGCTGCCGAGCGCGCCCTTGGGCCGGCCCGTCGTCCCGGAGGTGTAGAAGATCGTGGCCGGGTCCTCGGGCGACAGGTCGACGTCCGGGAGCCGGGCGTCGGGCCCGGGCTCGCCCATGACCTCGGCGAGCGTGCGGGCGCCGGGGGGCGCCTCTCCCCGGGCCACGATGAGCGGCAGGCCGGTCGAGGCCAGCCTGGCGGCGCGCTCACCGTCGGCGATCAGCACCTTGGCGCCCGAGTCGGAGACGCCGTAGGCCAGCTCGGGCTCGGTCCACCACGCGTTCAACGGCACGGCGATGCCGCCGGCGGCGAGCACGGCGGAGAAGGCGATGACCCATTCGGGGTAGTTGCGCATGGCCACGGCCACCCGGTCGCCCTTGCCGACCCCGTAGTCCGCCACGAGCCGGGTGGCCAGCGCCGCCACCCGCCGGTAGTGCTCCTCGAAGGTGATGTGCTCGTCCTCGTAGACGAGGAACACCTTGTCGCCGTGGAAGCGGCTGATGTCGAGCAGGGCTCGGAAGTGGGCGGGCGCGTGCTTCCAGGTGCGCACCCCGGTGCGGCCGATCTCCTCCACCTCGAACAGCTGGCCGGGCCCGGTGAGCTGGGCTTCGACCTGGGCATGCGTGAGCGTCATGCGCAAGACTCCCGCGATGAGACGGCTGGTCCGGAAGCCTCACAGTACCGACCGGTAGGTACGGTCCGCTAGAGCAACATTCCGTTCGCCCGTTGCCCAGCGGGAACACCCGGCCCGGCGGCGTGCCGCACCCCTTCCGACTTGCATGTTCTTGCCGTCCCGTGCATCATTTCTCCTAGCAAGGACATGAGGTATCATGCATGACTATGCAAGCGTGGAGGTCAGGATGAGGGCGGCGGTCGCGGGAGCCAGCGGCTACGCGGGAGGCGAGCTGCTCCGGCTGCTGCTCGGCCACCCCGAGCTCGAGATCGGCGCGCTGACCGCGGCCTCCAGCGCCGGCAGCCCGCTCGGCGTGCACCAGCCGCACCTCGCGCCGCTGGCCGGCCGGGTCATCGAGGAGACCACCACCGAGGCGCTCGCCGGTCACGACGTCGTCTTCCTGGCGCTGCCGCACGGCCACTCCGCGGCCGTCGCCGCGGAGCTGGGCGACGACACGCTCGTGGTCGACTGCGGCGCCGACCACCGGCTCGCCGACCCCGTCGCCTGGCAGGAGTTCTACGGCGGCGAGCACGCCGGCACCTGGCCCTACGGCCTGCCCGAGCTGCCCGGCCGGCGCGAGCTGCTCAAGAGCGCCCGCCGCGTCGCCGTCCCCGGCTGCTACCCCACCTCCGTCCTGCTCGCCCTGTTCCCCGCCTTCGCCGCCGGCCTGGCCGAGCCCGACGTCGTCGTGGTGGCCGCCAGCGGCACCAGCGGCGCCGGCAGGTCGCTCAAGCCCAACCTGCTCGGCAGCGAGGTCATGGGCTCGGTCAGCGCGTACGGCGTGGGCGGCGTGCACCGCCACACCCCCGAGATGGAGCAGGGCCTGTCGGCCGTCGCCGGCACACCGGTGCGCGTGTCGTTCACCCCGACGCTGGCCCCGATGAGCCGCGGCATCCTCGCCACCTGCTCGGCGCCCGCCGCTCCCGGCCTCACCCGCGCGGCCGTCCGCGACGCCTACGAGAGCGCCCTGGCCACCGAGCCGTTCGTGCGGCTCCTGCCGGAGGGCGTCTGGCCCGCCACCTCCATGACCTACGGCGCCAACACCGCGGCCGTGCAGGTGACGCTCGACGAGCGCGCCGGCCGCCTCATCGCCGTCATCGCCATCGACAACCTCACCAAGGGCACGGCCGGAGGGGCGCTCCAGAGCGCCAACCTCGCGCTCGGCCTGCCGGAAGAGCTCGGTCTCCCCACGACAGGAGTCGCCCCATGAGCGTCACCGCCCCCCTCGGCTTCCGGGCCGCGGGCGTCGCCGCCGGCATCAAGTCCGGAGCCGCCCGCGACCTCGCCCTCGTCGTCAACGACGGGCCCAGCCGCGCCGCCGCCGGCGTCTTCACCGCCAACCGCGTGAAGGCCGCCCCCGTGCTGTGGTCGGAGCAGGTCCTGCGCGGCGGCAGGGTGCGGGCGGTCGTCCTCAACTCCGGCGGCGCCAACGCCTGCACCGGCCCCGAGGGCTTCCAGGACACCCACGCCACCGCCGAGAAGGCGGCCGAGACGCTCGGCGACTCCGCCGGCGAGATCGCCGTCTGCTCCACCGGCCTGATCGGCGAGCGGCTGCCGATGGACGCCCTGCTGCCCGGCGTGGAGCAGGCCGCCTCCCAGCTCTCCCGCGACGGCGGCCTGGCCGCGGCCGACGCCATCCGCACCACCGACACCGTCTCCAAGATCTCGTTCAAGCGGGCCGACGGCTACATGGTCGGCGGCATGGCCAAGGGCGCCGGCATGCTCGCCCCGGCCCTGGCCACCATGCTGTGCGTGATCACCACCGACGCCGACCTGACCAGCGGCCAGCTCGACGCCGTGCTGCGCCGGGCCACCTCCCGCACCTTCGACCGGCTCGACACCGACGGCTGCATGTCCACCAACGACACCGTGCTGCTGCTGGCCAGCGGCGCGTCCGGCGTCGTGCCCGACCTGGCCGAGTTCGAGCAGAAGGTCACCGAGGTCTGCGCCGACCTGGCCAGGCAGCTCCTCGTGGACGCCGAGGGCGCCACCAAGGCCATCGCCATCGAGGTCGTCGGCGCCGCCTCCGAGGACGACGCCGTCACCGTCGGCCGCGCCGTCGCCCGCTCCAACCTGCTCAAGTGCGCCGTCCACGGCGAGGACCCCAACTGGGGCCGCGTGCTCGCCGCCGTCGGCACCACCCGCGCCGTGTTCGAGCCCGACCGGGTCAACGTGGCCATCAACGGCATCTGGATCTGCCGCGGGGGCGCCGTCGGCGACGACCGCTCCAAGGTGGACATGCGCCCCCGCGACGTGACGATCACGGTCGACCTGTCGGCGGGCACCCAGTCGGCGACGGTCCACACCACGGACCTGACCGCCGCGTACGTCCACGAGAACTCGGCGTACTCCTCATGACCGGCGCCTCGCTCGCCACGGCACGCGCCAACGGCGCGTACGCCAAGGTGGGCACGCTCATCGAGGCGCTGCCCTGGCTGACCCGCTTCCACGGCGCGACCGTCGTCATCAAGTACGGCGGCAACGCGATGACCGAGGAGGCGCTCAAGGCCGGCTTCGCCGAGGACGTCGTCTTCCTGCGCCACGCCGGGCTGCGGCCGGTCGTCGTCCACGGCGGCGGCCCCCAGATCAGCGAGCACCTCGACCGGCTCGGCATCGAGTCCACCTTCACCGCGGGGCTCCGGGTCACCACGCCCGAGGCCATGCGGGTGGTCCGGATGGTGCTGGTCGGCCAGGTCAACCGCGACGTGGTCGGCCTGATCAACCGGCACGGCCCGTTCGCGGTCGGCCTGTCCGGCGAGGACGCCCACCTGTTCACCGCCGAGCGCAAGCACGCCATCGTCGACGGCGAGCCCGTCGACATCGGCCAGGTCGGCGACATCGTCCGGGTCGAGCCCGGCGCGGTGAGCGCGCTCATCGACGACGGTCGTGTCCCGGTCGTCTCCAGCATCGCGCGCGGCGAGAACGGCGAGGTCTACAACGTCAACGCCGACACCGCCGCCGCCGCGCTCGCCGTCGCGCTCGGCGCCGACAAGCTCATCGTCCTCACCGACGTCGAGGGCCTGTACGCCAACTGGCCCGACGACACCGACGTGATCGACAAGCTGAACGCGGCGGAGCTGGAAGACCTGTTGCCCAGCCTGTCCAGCGGCATGGTGCCCAAGATGGAGGCGTGCCTGACCGCGGTGCGGGGAGGAGTGCCGCAGGCGCACGTCCTCGACGGCCGGGTCCCCCATGCGCTGCTGCTGGAGATCTTCACCGACGAAGGAATCGGAACCATGGTGATGCCCGATGAGTGACCGGCCCAGCCTGTACGACAGGTTCGAGCGGGCGTTCATGCCCAACTACGGCGTGCCGCCGGTCGCGCTGGCCCGCGGCGAGGGCACCCGCGTGTGGGACGTGGACGGCAAGGAGTACCTCGACTTCATCGGCGGCATCGCGGTCACCTCCCTCGGCCACGCTCATCCGGCGCTGGTCGAGGCGGTCACCCGCCAGGTGGCGACGCTCGCCCACACCAGCAACCTGTTCCTGCACGAGCCCGAGGTGCTGCTCGCCGAGCGGCTCCTGGAGCTGCTGGACGCGCCCGCCCGTGTCTTCTTCGCCAACTCCGGCACCGAGGCCAACGAGGCGGCCTACAAGCTCGCCCTCAAGTACGGCCGGCGCGAGGGCCGCACCCACTTCGTCGCCGCCGAGAACGGCTTCCACGGCCGCACCATCGGCGCTCTGTCGCTGACCGGCAAGAAGGCCATCCGCGACCAGTTCGGCCCGTTCCCGGTGGACGTCCGCTTCGTCCCCTACGGCGACGCCGACGCGCTCAAGGAGGCCGTGAACGGCGACACCATCGCCGTCTTCCTGGAGCCCACCCAGGGTGAGGCCGGCGTCGTCCCGCCGCCCGACGGCTACCTGGCGGCGGCCCGCGAGATCTGCGACGCCACCGGAGCGCTGCTCGTCGCGGACGAGATCCAGTCCGCGATCGGCCGGACCGGCCACTGGTTCGCCCACCAGGCCGACGGCTTCACCCCCGACATCCTCACCCTCGCCAAGGGCCTCGGCGGCGGCCTGCCGATCGGCGCCTGCGTCGGCTTCGGCGAGGCCGGCACGCTGTTCGAGAAGGGCGACCACGGCTCCACCTTCGGCGGCAACCCCGTCGCGTGCGCCGCCGCCCTGGCCGTCCTCGACAACGTCGACCTCGACCACGTCCGGTGGGCCGCCCGCCGGCTGCGCGACGGCCTGGAGGCGATCGACCACCCCCTGCTCAAGGGGGTGCGGGGCCGCGGCCTGTGGCTGGCCGCCGTGCTGGAGCAGCCCGCCGCGCCCCGCGTCCAGGAGGCCGCCGCGCGCGCCGGCTTCCTCGTCAACGCCCTGCAGCCCGACGCCGTACGGCTCGCCCCGCCGCTGGTCGTCACAGGCGAGGAGATCGACGCGTTCGTGTCCGCGTTCCCCGCGATCCTGACGGAGGCGACCCCGTGACCCGGCACTTCCTGCGGGACGACGACCTCACGCCCGCCGAGCAGGCGGAGGTGCTCGACCTGGCCGAAGCCATGAAGAAGGACCGTTACGGCCACCGCCCGTTCGAGGGCCCGAAGACCGTCGCCGTGCTGTTCGACAAGCCGTCCACCCGGACCCGCGTGTCGTTCGCCGTGGGCGTCGGCGAGCTGGGCGGGCTGCCGCTCGTCATCGACGGCGGATCCTCCCAGATGGGCCGCGGCGAGCCGATCGAGGACACCGCCCGCGTGCTGGAGCGCCAGGTCGCCGCGATCGTGTGGCGCACCTCCGGCCAGGAGCGGATCGACGCCATGGCCTCCGCCTCGGGCGTCCCCGTGGTCAACGCCCTCACCGACGAGTACCACCCCTGCCAGATCCTCGCCGACCTGCAGACGGTCCGCGAGCGCTTCGGCCGCACGGCCGGGCTCACGCTCGCCTACCTCGGCGACGGCGCCAACAACATGGCCAACTCCTACCTGCTGGGCGGCGCCACCGCCGGCATGCACGTGCGCATCGGCGCGCCGGCCGGCTACCAGCCCGACGCCGCCGTCCTCGACCGGGCCGCCGCCATCGCCGCCGGCACCGGCGGCTCGGCCCTGGTGACGTCCGACCCGGCCGCCGCGGTCGCCGGGGCGCACATCGTCGCCACCGACACCTGGGTGTCCATGGGGCAGGACGGCAAGGAGGAGCGGGTGGCCGCGCTCATGCCGTACCAGGTGAACGCCGGGCTGCTGGAGCACGCCGCCGACGACGTGATCGTGCTGCACTGCCTGCCCGCCTACCGCGGCTACGAGATCACCGAGGACGTCCTCGACGGGCCGCGCAGCGCCGTGTGGGACCAGGCCGAGAACCGCCTGCACGCCCAGAAGGCGCTCCTGCACTGGCTGGTGACCTCGGCATGACCATCCCGATGACCAAGGTGGCCCGCCAGGCGAAGATCACCGACCTGCTCGAACGGCAGGCGGTGCGCTCCCAGCCGGAGCTGGCCAAACTGCTCGCCGAGAGCGGCGTCGAGGTCACCCAGGCCACGCTGTCGCGCGACCTCGACGAGCTGGGCGCGCTCAAGCTGCGCGCCGAGGACGGCTCGCTGGTCTACGCGCTGCCCGGTGAGGGCGGCGGCCGGATCCCGCTGGCCCGGCTCGGCACCGGGGAGTCGCCCGCCGCGCGGCTGCACCGCATCGCCGAGGAGCTCCTGGTCTCGGCCGAGGCGTCCGCCAACCTGGTCATCGTCCGCACCCCGCCCGGGGCCGCGCAGTTCCTGGCCTCCGCCATCGACCACGCCGACTGGGAGTCCATCCTGGGCACGGTCGCCGGTGACGACACGATCCTCGTCATCAGCCGCGACCCGCAGGGCGGCCGGACGGTGGCCGAGGCCCTGCTCAAGGTCGCCGACCGCCGTGCCTGACCCACTCTGAGAGGTTTTCCGATCATGTCCGAGAGAGTTGTTCTCGCGTTCTCCGGAGGTCTGGACACCTCCGTGGCCATCCCGTTCCTCGCCGAGAAGATGGACGCGGAGGTCGTCGCCGTCGCGGTGGACCTCGGCCAGGGCGGCGAGGACATGGAGGCCATCCAGAAGCGCGCCCTGGACTGCGGCGCCGTGGAGTCGGTCGTGGTGGACGCCAAGGAGGAGTTCGCCGCCGACTTCTGCGTGCCGGCCCTGCGCGCCAACGCCCTCTACATGGACCGCTACCCGCTGCTGTCGTCGCTGTCGCGGCCGCTCATCGTCAAGCACCTCGTCTCGGCGGCCAAGCGGTTCGGCGGCACGGTCGTCTCCCACGGCTGCACCGGCAAGGGCAACGACCAGGTCCGCTTCGAGGCCGGCCTGGCCGCCCTCGCCCCCGACCTGCGCGTCGTCGCCCCGGCCCGCGACTTCGCCTGGACCCGCGACAAGGCGATCGAGTTCGCCGAGCAGAAGGGCCTGCCGATCGAGACCACCAAGAAGAACCCCTTCTCGATCGACCAGAACCTCTGGGGCCGCGCCGTCGAGACCGGCTTCCTGGAGGACATCTGGAACGGTCCGAGCGAGGACGTCTACGCCTACACCGCCGACCCGTCCGTCCCGCGCGACCCCGACGAGGTCGTCATCACCTTCGAGCAGGGCGTCCCGGTCAAGCTCGACGGCCGCTCCCTGACCCCGTACCAGGTGATCGAGGAGCTCAACAGGCGCGCCGGCGCGCAGGGCGTCGGCCGCATCGACATGGTCGAGGACCGTCTCGTCGGCATCAAGTCCCGCGAGGTGTACGAGGCGCCCGGCGCCATCGCGCTGATCACCGCCCACATGGAGCTGGAGAACGTCACCGTCGAGCGCGACCTGGCCCGCTTCAAGCGCGGCGTCGACCAGCGGTGGAGCGAGCTCGTCTACGACGGACTGTGGTTCTCCCCGCTCAAGCACGCCCTCGACGCGTTCATCGACGACGCCCAGCGGCACGTCTCCGGCGAGATCCGCATGACGCTGCACGGCGGGCGCGCCACCGTCACCGGCCGGCGCTCCGACGACTCGCTGTACGATTTCTCGCTGGCCACCTATGACACCGGTGACAGCTTCGACCAGTCCCTCGCCAGGGGCTTCGTCCAGCTCTTCAGCCTGCCCGCGAAGATCGCGGCGGCCCGGAACGCCAGGCATGGCTGACGTGCACTATGGTCGCCCAGGTGATCCCGCACCGGCGCGACCATGAAAGTTGACCAGGAGGAGATGACGGTGAGTGAGGCGAAGCCGATGCGGCTGTGGGGCGGACGCTTCGAGGGGGGTCCGGCCGACGCGCTGACCCGGTTGTCGGTGAGCGTGCACTTCGACTGGCGGCTCGTGCCGTACGACCTGGCGGCGTCCCGCGCGCACGCCCGTGTGCTCAACCGCGCCGGGCTGCTGGACGACCAGGAGCTCGACCGCATGATCGGCGCGCTGGACGACCTGGAGCGCGCCTGCAAGGCCGGCGAGTTCCGGCCGACGGTCGCCGACGAGGACGTGCACACCGCGCTGGAGCGCGGTCTGCTGGAGCGGCTCGGCTCGCTCGGCGGCAAGCTGCGCGCCGGCCGCAGCCGCAACGACCAGATCGCCACCGACCTGCGCCTCTACCTGCGCGACCACGCGCGCACCGTCGTCTCCCGGCTGGTGGAGCTGGAGACGGCGCTGATGGGGCAGGCCGAGCAGCACGCCGACACGGCCGCGCCCGGCATGACGCACCTGCAGCACGCCCAGCCGGTGTCCTTCGGCCACCAGCTGCTCGCCCACGTCCACGCCTTCGCCCGTGACATCGACCGGATCACCGACTGGGACAGGCGCGCCGCGGTCTCGCCCCTCGGCGCGGGCGCGCTGGCCGGCTCGTCGCTGCCGCTCGACCCGCAGGCGGTGGCCGCCGAGCTGGGCTTCGACAGCGCAGCGCCCAACTCGATGGACGCCGTGTCCGACCGCGACTTCGCCGCCGAGTTCCTCTTCGACGCCGCCATGATCGGCGTGCACCTGTCCAGGCTCGGCGAGGAGATCGTGCTCTGGGCCTCGCAGGAGTTCCGCTGGATCGAGATGGACGACGCCTACTCCACCGGCTCGTCGATCATGCCGCAGAAGAAGAACCCCGACGTGGCCGAGCTGGCCCGCGGCAAGTCCGGGCGCCTCATCGGCAACCTCATGTCGCTGCTGACCACCCTCAAGGGCCTGCCGCTCACCTACAACCGCGACCTGCAGGAGGACAAGGAGCCGGTCTTCGACGCCGTCGACACCCTCCTGCTCGTCCTGCCCGCGATGGCCGGCCTCGTCGCCACCATGCGGGTCAACACCGCCCGGCTCCAGGCGTCGGCGCCCGACGGGTTCGCCCTGGCCACCGACCTCGCCGAGCTGCTCGTACGCCGTGGCGTCGCCTTCCGCGAGGCGCACGAGGCCGTCGGCCACCTGGTCGTCTACTGCCAGTCCTACGACAAGGACCTGGGCGACCTCACCGACGAGGAGCTGATCAAGGTGTCGGAGCACCTGACGCCCGACGTCCGCGACGTGCTCAACGTGCCCGGCGCGCTGGCCGCGCGCAAGGCGCACGGCGGCACCGCCCCCGACCGCGTGCGCGACCAGCTCTCCGCGCTGCGCGAGGCCGTCGACGCCCAGGCGGCGTGGGCGGCGGGCTCCTGACCTCCGCGCCGCTGCCGCGCTCGTTCTTCGACCGGCCCTCCCACGAGGTGGCGCCCGACCTGCTCGGGCGCGTCCTCGTCCACGGCGGCGCCGACGGAACGGTCGCGGTGCGGCTCACGGAGGTCGAGGCGTACGGCGGGCCGGGCGAGGACCCGGCCGCCCACACCTACCGGGGCAGGACACCCCGCAACGCGGTGATGTTCGGGCCGCCGGGCCACCTGTACGTGTACTTCACCTACGGCATGCACTTCTGCGCCAACCTGGTGTGCCTGCCGGAGGGCCACGGGTCGGCCGTGCTGCTGCGCGCAGGGGAGATCGTGGCCGGGCACGAGCTGGCCCGGCTGCGGCGCTCCGGCAACGGCCGCGCCCCCGCCGCGGCGCCACGCCGGGTCCC
>NZ_JBEXDT010000068.1:0-53978 GCF_040605905.1 Nonomuraea sp. NPDC005501
GGGCACGGGCACGGCGCGGCCGGTGCCCCACCAGGCGGCGACGTCCGCGAGCGTGCGGGCGAAGTGCCGCCCGCTGACGTCCAGCCGCAGCACCACGCCCGCGTCCGGCGAGGCGTCGTGCTCGACCCAGAACCCGAACTCCCCGGTCTCCTCCACGACCCCGGTGCGCGTGCGCACCGGCTTGACGACCTCGCCCGCCGCGTACGTGCACACCGACACGTCGCCGGCGCCGACGAGGCAGCCGACGGGCGCGTTCCGCTCCAGCGCGGCGGTGCGCGGCCGGCGCCAGAACGGCGGCAGCCCCCGGTGCTCACCCCCGTCGGCCGCCCAGAACGCGGTCACGTCCACGCACGGCAACCGCCAGCCGACCCGTACGGGCGCCGGCCGGTCGGGCACGACCGTGATCTCGGCCACGCCCGGCGGTCCCGGGACGACGGTCCACGAGAGCGAGGCGGCGGCCATGGCGTCCAGCACGATCCCGGCGCCGCCGGCGGCGGTCAGGCCGGTCGGCACGCGCTCCTCGCGGATCGGCGCGAACGCCTCGTCGTGGGGCTGCCAGATGCCGGGGGCCAGGCTCACGGCCGCTCCCGCGTCGGTCGCTCCTGCGTCACGGCTCCTCCTGCGTCCCGGTGGGTCCTGTGTCACGGCTGGCCCTGCGTCCCGGTCGGTCCTGTGTCACGGTGGGTCCTGCGTCACGGCTGGCCCTGGAGGGTGAACAGGGACTGGATGGCGACGGCGGCCGCGCCGCGGGCCCACTGCTCGAACGGGCGGGGCCGCAGGACGAGCCGGCACTCGGCGGCGGCGCCGAACGCCTGGCCGGTGAAGCCCCGCCGGATCTGCTCCTCGAACAGGTCGTAGGCCGCCAGCCCCTGCACGTCGCCGGTCACGATGATCCGCTCGGGGCCGACGAGGTTGGCCATGGCGGCCACGGCCAGGCCGATGGCGTGCCCGGCGCGGGCGAACACCTCGCGCGCCGCGGGGTCGCCGGCGTGGGCCAGCTCGATCGCGCCGTCGACGGTGAGCGCGGCGTCGCCGGTCGCGGATCTGACGGCCGCCAGGATGGGCGCGGTCCCGGCGATGGCTTCGACGCAGCCCCGCCCGCCGCAGTGGCACGCGGGCTCGTCACCGCCGACCGGCACGTGGCCGATCTCACCCGCGACGCCGTGCGACCCGGCCACCACGCGGTCGTTGACCACCAGTCCGCACCCTATGCCGGCCCCCACCGTGACCAGCGCGAACGACGACGCCCCGAGGCCCTCGCCGAACCACTGCTCGGCCACGGTGAGCGACTTGACGTCGTTCTCGACGGTCACTGTCAGGCCGGTGGCCTCGGCGGCCATCCGGGCCAGCGGCACCTGGCGCCAGGTGAGGAACGGCGAGTAGCGCACCACGCCGTGGGCCTTGTCGACGTCGCCGGACACGGCCAGGCCGAGCCTGTGGCACCGCTCCCGGTAGGCGGGGCGGACGTCGAGCAGCTCGGACACCAGCGCGGCGATCTCGGCCACCACCTCCTCGGCGGACGCCGTGCGCAGGGGCCGGCGGGCCGACTCCATGACCTGGGCGCGCAGGTCGGTGACCACGCCGATGAGCTCGTCGTCGGTGATCTTCACCCCGGCGAAGAACTGCCGGTCGGGCCTGATGGCCAGCGGGCTCGCCGGCCGCCCCGCGCCGGGGCCGGGCCGCTCGGTCGCCTGGAGCTCCTCCAGGTAGCCCGCCTCGATGAACGGGCGGGCCGCCTTGGTGACCGCGGCGGACGACAGGCCGGTCCGCCGGGCGATCTCCACACGGGACACCGGCCCCTGCGTGAGGACCATGGTGAACACGGTGGCCGACGCTGGGGTGGTGAGCGGTGCGAGCATGAGCCAAATTAACTTCGTTAGGAAAGGAATTGTCAAGCCGGCGGCATCCGCCTCCAAGCCGCCTGGCGGGGGCCCTAGGACTCGGCGGCCGAACGGGTGTCACGGTGCGGCCGCGGGCGGGTGTCAGCCCAGCGAGCGCAGGCCGCGGAGGGTGATCTCGGTGGCGACCAGGGCCGCGTCCAGCGCCTGGTCCATGGACTCGCCCCGCTCGACGCTGGCCATGACCGCCAGCTTGGCCGCGCCCGCGAACGCGCCCACCGCCGCGGCGGCCTCCACCGGGCTCAGCCGCCCGCGGTAGGACTCGTGGAGCGCCCGCGCCAGCCGGAGCTGGCTGGTGTAGAGCAGGTGGAGGGCGCGCGCCTGGAGGGCCGGGACCGTCATCATGAGCCGGATCCGCAGCGGCATCTCCTCCACGGCGTAGTTCTCGTCCCCGGCGGCGTGGGCCAGCGCGTCCCGCGCGATCCGCGTCAGCAGGTCAGGCAGCGGCTCGTCCGGCGCCCGGTCCCGCACGAGCGCGGCCGTGCGCTCCATGCGGCTCTCCATGTCATGGAAGATCACGTCCTCCTTGCTCGCGAAGTAGCTGAAGAACGTGCGCGTCGACACGTCGGCCTCCGCCGCGATCTCCGCGAGCGTGGTCTCCTCGTAGCCCTTCTCGGCGAACAGCCGGAGCGCGGCCTCGATCAGCGCCCGGCGCGTGCGCTGCTTCTTGCGCTCCCGGATTCCCGCCATGGCGGAACTGTACTGCACGCATTTTAGTTTTTCATCCGTTGAAAGTTTGCATTCGCTGATGTTTTGTGGAAGGTGACCCGGAAGGAGACCACAGATGTCCGAGCTGACCATGTCCACCGACCGCGAACGCCCCTTCGACCCTCCCGACCGCCTCACCGAGCTGGGCGGGGAGGCGCCTCTCCACCGGCTGACGTTCGCCGACGGCCACGAGGGCTGGCTGGCCACGGGCTACACCGCTGTGCGCGCCGTCCTCGCCGACCCCCGCTTCAGCAACCGGCCCGAGCACATCCACCCCACCATCCCGGCCCGCGCGGCCGTCGCCAAGGAACTGCGGGAGAAGGCCTTCGTGCCGCCCGGGTTCTTCCTGCGCATGGACGCGCCCGAGCACACCCGCTACCGCAAGCTGCTCACCGGCCAGTTCACCGTCCGCCGGATGAAGCAGCTCGAACCCCGCATCGAGGAGATCACCCACGCCCGCCTCGACGCCATGGAGGCCGCGGGCAAGCCCGCCGACCTGGTCGAGCAGTTCGCCCTGCCCATCCCGTCGCTGGTGATCTGCGAGCTGCTCGGCGTGCCGTACGAGGATAGGGAGCGCTTCCAGCGCGACTCGAAGGCGCTGCTCGCCCTGGAGAGCGGGGCGGCGGAGGTCATGGACGCCATGACCAGCATGACCTCCTACCTCGGCGAGCTCATCCGGCGCAGGCGCGCCGAGCCGCGCGACGACCTGATCAGCGGCCTCGCCCAGGGCGGGGAGCTGGCCGACGACGAGCTGACCGGCGTCGCGTTCCTGCTGCTCGTGGCGGGGCACGAGACGACCGCCAACATGCTCGGGCTCGGCACGTACGCGCTGCTGCGCAACCCGGACCAGCTCGCCGCCATGCGCGACGACCCCTCCGTGGTGGACAACGGCGTCGAGGAGCTGCTGCGCTACCTCACGATCATCCACATCGGCCCGATCCGCACCGCGCTGGAGGACGTCGAGGTCGAGGGCGTCGCCATCGCGAAGGGCCAGTCGGTCGCCCTGTCCCTGCCGGTCGCCAACCGCGACTCCGCCCGCTTCCCCGGCGGGGATACGCTCGACGTGACTCGGCCCGCCGGCGGCCACCTGACCTTCGGGCACGGCATCCACCAGTGCCTCGGGCAGCAGCTCGCCCGGATCGAGATGCGCATCGGCTACCGGGCGCTGCTGCGCCGCTTCCCCGGGCTGCGCCTGGCCGTGCCGCCGGAGGAGGTGCCGATGCGGACGGACATGAGCATCTACGGGGTGCACCGCCTCCCCGTCACGTGGTAGGGAGATCATCATGGAGATCAAGGCAGACACGACCGTGTGCATCGGGGCGGGCATGTGCGCGCTCACGGTGCCCCAGGTCTTCGACCAGAGCGACGAGGACGGCACGGTGGTCCTCCTGGAGACGGCGCCCCCCGAGGAGCTGGAGGAGGCGGTCAGGCGCGCGGTGACCCTGTGCCCGTCGGGAGCGCTGTCGGTCACCCCCTGACGCCGCGCGAGGGGTGCGTCGAGAGTCCCTATCCGACATGCCGATCGAACCTGTGTTCTGAAACGGGTTGACACCGAGCGTGATCGAAATTATGTTCGACGTAGTGGCGTGAGGCTCGCGGCTCACGTCGAAGGACCTGGTCGCGGGCCACGCTTCCCCCAAGCGGGACCCGCGGTCAGGCTCCACGGGCGAAGGGCGTGTCCTCGTCGTCGGCGGAGACGAGTCGGGGCACGTCCTGGCCGGACGGGGAGAGGGGAAGCTTCTCGTCCGGCCCGCCCGGCGGAATTGTCGGTGGCGCCTGCGATTCTGGCTTCACCGGTGGTGACGCCGGCAGCCGCCCACGACCCCAAGGAGGCGTGCACATGGCACCACGGTCAAGAGACCCGCAGGGTCCCAGGCTGTCGCCCGCCGTTCGGGCGCACCTGACGGATTCCCGTTCCTGCCTGGCGGAGGCGACGGTCGCGCGCACCCCGGCATCCCGATATGTGGCAGCACACCTGGCGGCGCTCCGAGCGGCCGCCGCGATCCTGGCCGCCCGGCCCCGGCCGATGGAGGGCCGCAGGCGCCGCCTGCGCAGCGCGTGGGAGCTGCTGCCCGAGGCGGAGCCCGAGCTCGCCGAGTGGGCCGCCTACTTCGAGGTGAGCGCCGCCAAGCGCGCCGCCGCCGAGGCGGGCATGGTCCGCGGCGTCTCCGCGGCCGACGCCGACGAGCTGCTGTCCGAGGCCGACACCTTTGTGACGCGAGTGGAGGAGATCCTGGGGGTCCCTACCCAACCCCAGTTGCCCGTCGACGTTCCTTTGGCCGGGTGACCCGCCGCCGCACCCCACCACCCCAGGGCCCGACCCTCTTCTAGCGCCCCTTTCGACCGGACGCGCGCAGCATCCCGGTCAGACGGCGAGCCCTCGCGGCACGCGTCGCCTCGCCCGGTCACCTCCGGGGGCCCCTCACGCGCGGCGGACGATTCCTGCCCACGCCCGCGTCGGAGTCGGCGTCCAGCTTGCCGGAGCGCTGCGAACGAGAAGCGTCACGGCGGGTCCCCCTCGCCCGAGCCGGCACACGGCCCCCGCACCGCCCCCCTCGAAGCGCAGCGGCCCCACCCGCACGCGGCCTCCCGGTGCCCGCCCACAAGCGCCTGCGGCCCCACCCGCCCGCCCCGAAGCGCACCCGCCCGCACGCGCATGCCGGAAGCCCAAGCAGCCCGCACGCGGCCTCCCCGCTCACGCGGCCTCCCCAGCGCACGCCTGAGCGCGCGGCCCTGTCCAGTGCACGCCCGGAACTGCCCGCGGCCCCGAAGCGCAGGCGGCCCGCGAAGCGCAGGCGGCCCCGAAGCGCACGCAGCCGTACGTCAGAACTGGGGCCGGACACGCCTGAGGGGCGCGCAGTGCGGTGCGCGCCCCTCAGGTGAGAACATCGCCCCCGGAACGGGAGCCGACCGAGCGGGAGCCGGTGGGGCCAGGTGCCGGTGGGGCCGGGCCCGGGTCCGGCGGGGTCAGAACGACTCGACCGCCCGGCGCGCCTCCGCGTCGAGGACACCCCAGCTGATGAGCTCCTCCGTCAGCTCGCTGGGCGACTTGTCATAGATCACGGCCAGGGAGCGCAGATCCTCCTGGCGGATCGACAGCACCTTGCCGTTGTAGTCGCCACGCTGGCTCTGGATGGTGGCGGCGTAGCGGGCGAGCGCTCCGGCCTTCTCCTTGGGCAGCGTGGCCAGCCGCTCCAGGTCGATCACAAGCTTCGGGGTCGGCCCGAGCGGGCTGGGCGCGGCACCGCCCGGCAGGAGCTCGGAGACGGGCACCCCGTAGAAGTCGGCAAGCTCGGCAAGCTTCTGCACCGTGACCGCGCGGTCGCCACGCTCGTACGAGCCCACGACCACGGCCTTCCACCTGCCACGCGACTTCTCCTCGACCCCGTGCAGGGACAGACCCTGCTGGGTGCGGATGGCGCGCAGTCGTGCACCCAGCGACTTCGCGTACTCAGACGGCATCGTGTGGCCCCCCGGCTCTCGTATGTATCGCTATCAGTAGATTGTGCTCCCTCGCGGTGAACGCCGAAGCCACCGGGGGTCTGGTGCCGAATACGGCACCATCGGTAGCCATGGCCTTGGGTTTACCCCCAAAACGCCGCGAGGTGTGGTTACGCACAGTGACGGTAAAGGGGAGGACGCCTAAGGTCAAGCTGATTGGAAAAAAGATGCCGAATCCGATCCGGGAGGCTACGCCACATTAGCCCCAGTTGTCCCGGCAATAACGGTACTTCGTCACGATTTGTCGAGTACGAGATTTCCGTTTCACGGCTGCCGAGTGAGGATCATCACAGGGCACGTGGCCGCCCGGACAATCTTGACGGAGGTGTCACCGAGGAAGACGCGGCGCAGCGGCCCACCCGTGCTCGACGCGCACAGGAGCAGCTCCCCGCTCACCCAGGACGCGGTGGCGAGCGCCTGGCCCACGTTCCGCCCCTCCAGCACCTCGACCTCCACCTCCAGCCGCCGCCGGTGCCCCCGGGCCGCCGCCTTGAGGTCGGCCGCCGTCTGGTCGCGCAGCCGTTCGAGCATCCGCTCCTCGACCTCGACCCGCCTGCCGCTGCTGACGACCAGCGTCACCAGCCGCAGCGGCACCTCCAGGGCGGCCGCCGCCTGGGCGGCCGAGACGACCGCCGCGTCGGCGGACGGGCCGCGCCGGTAGGCGACCGTGATGCGCTCGAAGGCGCCCGGCGGCTCGTCCGCGAAGCCGCGCGGGGCCAGCAGCACCGGCACCGAGGAGGAGTGCAGCAGCTGGTCGGCGGTGCTGCCGATCTCGATGCGGCCCTTGCCGCCGCCCGGCGCCGAGCCGATCACGACGACGTCCGCCCCGCGCCTGCGGGCCAGCTCCACCAGCCCGCGCCCGCTGCCCTTGTGCATGTGGATCACGTAGTCGGCGTCGTCGCCCACGATCTGCCGGGCCTGGGTGAGCGTGCTCTCGGCCTGCTCCTCCAGGTAGGCGCGCCAGGCGGTCTCCTCCGCCCGCGCCGGTCCGGGCGTGGTCCAGGCCGGCGGCTGCACGGTCGCCACCGTGAGGCGCCCCCCGGCCTGCTTGGCCAGGAGCGCGGCCAGCACGATCCCGTCGCGGCCCCTCGGCTCGGGAATGGCTCCGGCGAGAATGTTGTCGAACCGCATCAGACCACCTCGGCGTTCAGCCGCGACTTGCGGAAGCCGTACAGGAAGTATCCGGCCAGGCCAGCCAGCATCCACAGCCCGAACGCGATCCACGTGACGCCCGCGAGCCCGGCCATCACGATGGCACAGAAGATCGCTCCGAGCACCGGCGTGACCGGGAAGAGCGGCGTGCGGAAGCTGCGGGGCAGCTCGGGGCTGCGGTAGCGGAGGACGAGGACGCCCACGTTCACGATGAGGAACGCGAACAGCGTGCCGATGCTGGTGGCCTCCGCGAGCTGCCCGAGCGGGACGAACCCGGCGAGCACCGAGATGAACGCCGCGACGATCAGCGTGTTGGCGACCGGCACCTGGTGGCGCGGGTTGACCTTCTGGAACACGTGGGGGATGAGCCCGTCACGGGACATGGCGAACAGGATGCGGGTCTGGCCGTAGATGACGGTCAGCACGACGCTGGCGATGGCGATGACCGCGCCGAAGGAGATGATGATCCCGGCCCAGGTGGAGCCGGTGGCGAGGTCGGCCACCTGCGCCAGGCTCGCCTCGGTGCTCTCCGGGTTGAACTGGGTCCACGGCATGGCCCCGACCGCGGCGGCGGCGACGAGCACGTACAGGACCGTCACGATGACCAGCGACAGGATGATCGCCAGCGGCAGGTCACGCCTGGGGTTCTTGGCCTCCTCGCCGGCCGTGGAGGCGGCGTCGAAGCCGATGTAGGAGAAGAACACCTGCGAGGCGGCGGCGGTGATGCCGGCCACGCCCAGCGGCGCGAACGGCGTGAAGTTGCGCGCCTCGAACGCCGAGAACGCCACCACGCAGAAGAACGCCAGCACGACGATCTTGATGATGACGAACACGGCGTTGGCCGTGGCGCTCTCGGAGGCCCCGTACAGCAGCACCCAGGTGGCGAGCACGACGATGAGGATGGCCGGCAGGTTGATGACGCCGCCGTCCTGGCCGGGCGAGCCGATGATCTCGGCGGGCAGCTGCCACCCGAACAGGCCGTGCAGGAACGAGTTGAGGTACTGCCCCCAGCCGACGGCCACCGCCGCCACCGAGACGGCGTACTCCAGCATGAGGCACCAGCCGCACACCCAGGCGATCAGCTCGCCCAGCGTCGCGTACGCGTAGGAGTAGGACGAGCCGGACACCGGGATGGTGCCGGCGAGTTCGGCGTACGACAGCGCCGAGAACAGGGCGGTGATGGCGGCGAGCAGGAAGGACAGCACCACCGCCGGACCGGCCTTGGGCACGGCCTGGCCGAGGATGACGAAGATGCCCGTGCCGAGCGTGGCGCCGACGCTGAAGAGCGTGAGCTGCCACAGGGACATGGTGCGGCGCAACTCGCCGCCCTCGCCCCGGCCGCCCTCCGCGACGATCTGCGCGGTCGGCTTGGTGCGGAAGAGCCGTTGGGCCAGTGTCACCGGGAACCTCCTTCGGACCTAGAGCCGGGCCTGGAGCCGCGCCTAGAGCGTGCTCGTCAGGGGCCAGCGGGCGTTGGGCGTGACGATGGTGCCCGCGGAGCCCTCCAGGATCTGCTCCGCCTGGTCGAGCCGGCCGATGGCGGCCATGTCGCCCGTCGTCTCGACGAACCGGCACACGGCCTCGACCTTCGGCCCCATGGAGCCGGCCGGGAAGTCCAGGGCGCGCAGCTCGTGGGGGGTGGTGTGGCCGATCTCGCTCTGCCCGGGGGTGCCGAAGCCGCGCATGACGCGCGGCACGTCGGTGAGGATGAGGAACGCGTCGCACTCGAGCGCCTCGGCGAGCATCGAGGCGGTCGCGTCCTTGTCGATGACGGCCTCGACGCCCGACAGCCGGCCGTGCTCGTCGCGGATGACCGGCACGCCGCCGCCGCCCGCGCAGATCACGACGACCTCCTCGCGCAGCAGCCGGCGGATGAGCCGGGTCTCCACGACCCGCTGCGGCGCGGGGGAGGGGACGACGCGCCGCCAGTAGTCGCCGTCCTGCTTGACGGTCCAGCCGTACTCGGCGGCCAGCTTCCCCGCCTCCTCGCGGTCGTAGACCTGGCCGACGAACTTGGTCGGGTCGTCGAAGGCCGGGTCGACCGCCGACACCAGCGTCTGCGTGACCATGGCGAGGACCTGGCGGCCGGGCAGCGCGTTCTGCAGGGCCTGCAGCATCCAGTAGCCGATCATGCCCTGGGTCTGCGCGCCGAGCGCGTCGAAGGGGTACGGCCTGGTCAGGTGGTGGTCGGCGGCGCTCTCCAGGGCGAGCAGGCCGATCTGGGGGCCGTTCCCGTGCGTGATGACCAGCTCGTGCCGCTCGGCCAGCTTGGCCAGCGTCCGCACGGACGAGGCCACGTTGGCGACCTGCGTGTGCGCGTCCGGCTGCTGCTGCCGCTGGAGCACCGCGTTGCCGCCCAGCGCGACGATGACCCGCATACGGTCCCTCCTCATCCCACCGAAGACGCAGTCCCGCTCGAAGAAGCAGTCCCGCTCAGATGCCGTCGCGCTCGATCGGGCAGCTCATGCAGCGGGGGCCGCCGCGGCCCCGGCCGAGCTCGCTGCCGGGGATCGTGATGACCTCGATGCCGTTGTCGCGCAGGAAGTTGTTGGTCGTGGTGTTGCGCTCGTAGGCGATGACCACGCCGGGCTCGACGGCCAGCGCGTTGCAGCCGTCGTCCCACTGCTCGCGCTCGGCGGCGTAGACGTCCTGCGTGGGCGTGAGCACCTCGATGTCGTCGAGGCCGAGCGCGCGGCCGATGGCGCGGTGCATGTCCTCGGGCGGATGGTCGGTGACCTTCAGCTCCTTCTCGGTGTCGCCCGGCTCGATCGTGTACGACGGCAGCATGCCGAGCCCGGCGTACTTGGTGAACACGCCCACGTCCACCATGGTCATGACGGTGTCGAGGTGCATGAAGGCGCGCGCCTTCGGCATGTCCAGCGCCACGATCGTGCGCACCGACCCGGCCTGGAACAGCCGCTGCGCGAACATCTCGACGGCCTGCGGCCGGGTGCGCTCGCTCATCCCGACGAGCACGGCGCCGCGGCCGATGACGAGCACGTCCCCGCCCTCCAGCGTGGCCGGCGCGATCGCGTGGCCGGGCAGCCAGACGTGGAAGCCGCCCTTCTGCGGCTTGCCGAAACCGTCGGCGAACGTGGGATGGAACTGGTAGACGGCCTCCATGTTCACGGTCTCGCGCATGCGGGCCTTCTTGCGCATCGCGTTGATGGAGACGCCGTCGTACACCCAGCAGGAGGTGTCGCGGGTGAACAGGTGGTTGGGCAGCGGGGGCAGGACGAAGCCGTCGTCGGGGAGCGCGTGGTAGGCCACCGACTTGGGGTCGCAGTCCAGCTCCGCCAGCTCCCGCTTGGTGATGCCGCCCGTCAGGTACGTCTGCAGGGTCTCGGAGTCCATCGCGTCGAGCGTGTTGCGCACGTCGTCCACCGCCAGCGGGCCCATGAACCGCTCGTCCACGATCGCGTCGAGGATGTGCTTGCGCGCCTCGGGGATCTCGACGGTCTCCCGCAGCAGGTCGGCCAGGATGTGCACCTCGACGCCGCGGCTGCGCAGCGCCCGCTGGAACTCCTCGTGCTCCTCCATCGCCCGCTGCACCCACAGGACGTCGTCGAACAGGAAATCGTCCTTGTTGGTGGGCGTGAGCCGCTTGAGGGCCAGGTCCGGCTTGTGCAGCAGGACCTGACGGAGCCTGCCCACCTCGGAATCGACATGGAACGTCATTGTCTGTCTATCCCCCGAGGAGCGCGTGTCACGCGGGCGGGGTCCCCCCGTTGTGGCTGGTAGCCCCTGGTACTGTGGGTGCGACCAACACCCTTTAAGACCCGTCCCGTGAGGCGGGAAAGGTGGTGAATCTCCCATGTCCGAATCCAGGGCCGTCCTCGAGGGCCCGGACATCCATCGGGCGCTGACCCGCATCGCGCACGAGATCCTCGAGCGCACCAAGGGCGCCGGCGAAGTCGTCCTCCTCGGCATCCCGACCCGCGGCGCCACCCTGGCCCGCCGGCTCGGCGACCGCATCGAGCAGTTCGAAGGGGTCAAGATCCCCGTCGGCTCGATCGACATCACGATGTACCGCGACGACCTGCGGCTCAAGCCCGCCCGCCCGCTCGGCCACACCGAGCTGCCCCCCGACGGCGTCGACGGCAAGACCGTCGTGCTGGTCGACGACGTCCTCTACTCCGGCCGCACCGTGCGCGCCGCCCTCGACGCGCTCAACGACCTCGGCCGGCCGACCTCGGTGCAGCTCGCCACGCTGGTCGACCGGGGACACCGGGAGCTGCCGATCCGCGCCGACTACGTCGGCAAGAACCTGCCGACCGCGAAGAGCGAGAAGGTCAAGGTCTACCTGGAGGAGATCGACGGGCGCGAGGCCGTGCTGCTCATCAAGGAGGACGCCAAGTGAACCGCCACCTCATCTCCGCCGGCGACCTCACCAAGGACGACGCGCTGCTCATCCTCGACACCGCCGAGGAGCTGGCGAGGGTCTCGGAACGTTCCATCAAGAAGCTGCCCACGCTGCGCGGCCGCACGGTGGTCAACCTGTTCTTCGAGGACTCCACCCGTACGCGCATCTCGTTCGAGGCCGCGGCCAAGCGCCTGTCGGCCGACGTGATCAACTTCTCGGCCAAGGGGTCCAGCGTCTCCAAGGGCGAGTCGCTCAAGGACACCGCGCTCACCCTGGAGGCCATGGGCGCCGACGCGGTCGTCATCCGGCACGGCTCCTCGGGCGCGCCGCACCGGCTGGCCACCTGGGTGCGCGGCAGCGTCGTCAACGCCGGCGACGGCACCCACGAGCACCCCACGCAGGCGCTGCTCGACGCGTTCTCGATGCGCCGCCGCCTGGGCGGCCTCGACGGGCGCCGCATCACGATCGTCGGCGACGTCCTGCACAGCCGGGTCGCCCGCTCCAACGTGCTGCTGCTGGCCACGCTCGGCGCCGACGTCACGCTGGTCGCGCCGCCCACGCTGCTGCCGGTCTCGGTCGGCACCTGGCCGTGCGAGGTCTCCTACGACCTCGACGCGGTGCTGCCGAAGTCCGACGCGGTGATGATGCTGCGCGTGCAGAAGGAGCGGATGAACGCCGCCTACTTCCCGAGCGAGCGCGAGTACTCCCGCCGCTACGGTCTGGACCGCGACCGGTTCGCCAAGATGCCCGACGACGCCATCGTGATGCACCCCGGCCCGATGAACCGGGGCATGGAGATCGCCGCCGAGGTGGCCGACTCCCCGCGCTCGACCATCGTCGAGCAGGTCGCCAACGGTGTGACCATCCGCATGGCCGTCCTGTACCTGCTGCTCGGGGGAGAGACCGTAGCGTGATCATAAAAAATGTGCGGGTTCTCGGCGGAGAGCCCGTGGACATCCGCGTCGAGGACGGCCTCATCGCCGAGATCGGCCCCGGCCTGACCGGCGGCGCCGGTGCCGAGGTCGTCGACGGCGGCGGCGCGATCGCCCTGCCCGGCCTGGTGGACCTGCACACCCACCTGCGCGAGCCCGGCCGGGAGGACGCCGAGACGGTCCTGACCGGCACCCAGGCCGCCGCCCGCGGCGGCTACACCGCCGTCCACGCCATGGCCAACACCTCGCCCGTCGCCGACACCGCCGGCGTGGTCGAGCAGGTGTGGCGGCTCGGCCGCGAGCACGGCCACTGCGACGTGCAGCCGGTCGGCGCCGTCACCGTCGGCCTGGAGGGCCGGCAGCTCGCCGAGCTCGGCGCGATGGCCGACTCCGCGGCCCAGGTCCGCGTCTTCTCCGACGACGGCAAGTGCGTCAGCGACGCCGTGCTCATGCGGCGCGCCCTGGAGTACGTCAAGGCGTTCGACGGCGTCGTCGCCCAGCACGCCCAGGAGCCGCGGCTGACCGAGGGCGCCCAGATGAACGAGGGCGTCGTCTCCGGCCGGCTCGGCCTGACCGGCTGGCCCGCGGTCGCGGAGGAGGCGGTCATCGCCCGCGACTGCCTGCTGGCCGCGCACGTCGGCTCCCGCCTGCACGTGTGCCACGTCTCCACCGCCGGCTCGGTCGAGATCATCCGCTGGGCCAAGTCCAAGGGCTGGAACGTCACGGCCGAGGTGACCCCGCACCACCTGCTCCTCACCGACGACCTGGTCGAGGACTCCCCGGTGGGCGCCTACAACCCCATCTACAAGGTCAACCCGCCGCTGCGCACCCGCGCCGACGTGGAGGCGCTGCGGGCCGCGCTGGCCGACGGCACGATCGACGTCGTCGCCACCGACCACGCCCCCCACCCGGTCGAGGACAAGGAGACCGAGTGGTCGGCCGCGGCCATGGGCATGATCGGCCTGGAGACGGCGCTCAGCGTGGTCCAGGAGGCCATGGTCGACACCGGGCTGCTCGACTGGGCCGGCGTCGCGGACCGCATGTCGGCCGCCCCGGCGCGGATCGGCCGCCTGCCCGGCCACGGCCGTCCCCTGGCGGCGGGCGCCCCGGCCAACATCACCCTCTACGACCCGTCCGCCCGCACCCCGGTCGACCCGGCGGCCTACGCCTCCAAGAGCAGGAACACACCGTACGAGGGCATGACGCTGCCCGGCCGCGTGGTGGCGACGTTCCTGCGCGGTACGCCCACCGTCCTCGAAGGGAAGTTGACGTGACACAAGCGGTGCTCGTACTGGAAGACGGCCGCGTCTTCCACGGGACCCCCTACGGCGCCGAGGGCGAGACGTTCGGCGAGATGGTCTTCAACACCGGCATGACCGGCTACCAGGAGACCCTGACCGACCCGTCCTACCATCGGCAGATCGTCGCCATGACGGCCCCGCACATCGGCAACACCGGCGTCAACGACGAGGACCCCGAGTCGGGTCGCGTCTGGGTGGCCGGCTACGTCGTGCGCGAGCCGTCCCGCGTCGTCTCCAGCTGGCGGGCCAACCGCTCGCTCGACGACTACCTCAAGGAGCAGGGCGTCGTCGGCATCGCCATCACCGGCACCCGCGCCCTGACCCGCCACCTGCGCGAGCGCGGCGCCATGCGCGCCGGCATCTTCACCGCGCCGGCCGAGCCGGTGGAGGCGCTGGTCGAGCGCGTGCGCTCGGCGCCCGCCATGGAGGGCGCCGACCTGGCCGCCGAGGTGGCCACCGCCGAGCCGTACGTGGTGCCGGCCGTCGGCGCCAAGCGGTACACGGTCGCGGCCGTGGACCTCGGCATCAAGGGCATGACCCCGCACCGCATGGCCGAGCGCGGCTGCGAGGTGCACGTGCTGCCCGCCACCGCCACCGCCGAGCAGATCCTCGGCCTGCGGCCGGACGGCGTGTTCTTCTCCAACGGCCCCGGCGACCCGGCCACGGCCGACGTCGAGCCGCTGCGCGAGGTCCTGTCGAGCGGCACCCCGTTCTTCGGCATCTGCTTCGGCAACCAGCTGTTCGGCCGGGCCCTGGGCCTGTCCACGTACAAGCTGCGTTACGGCCACCGCGGGGTCAACCAGCCCGTCCAGGACGTCCGCACGGGCAAGGTGGAGATCTCCGCGCACAACCACGGGTTCGCCGTGGACGCGCCGCTCGACGGGCCCTTCGACACCCCGTTCGGCCGGGCCGAGGTCAGCCACGTCAATCTGAACGACCGCTGCGTCGAGGGCCTGCGGCTGCTCGACGGCCGCGCCTTCAGCGTCCAGTACCACCCGGAGGCCGCGGCCGGCCCCCACGACGCCGCCTATCTCTTCGACGAGTTCTGCGAGGTCATGAACCGTGCCCAAGCGTGAGGACATCAGGTCGGTCCTGGTGATCGGCTCCGGGCCGATCGTCATCGGGCAGGCGTGCGAGTTCGACTATTCCGGCACCCAGGCCTGCCGCGTGCTGCGGGCCGAGGGCTTCCGGGTGATCCTGGTCAACAGCAACCCCGCCACGATCATGACGGACCCGGAGTTCGCCGACGCCACCTACGTCGAGCCGATCACTCCCGAGTACGTCGAGAAGATCATCGCCAAGGAGCGGCCCGACGCGCTGCTGCCGACGCTGGGCGGCCAGACCGCGCTCAACACCGCGGTCGCGCTGCACGAGTCGGGCGTGCTGGAGCGCTACGAGGTCGAGCTGATCGGCGCTGACTTCGACGCCATCCAGGCCGGCGAGAACCGCGAGCGGTTCAAGGAGATCGTCGCCAAGGTCGCCCGCGAGCACGGCCTCAACGCCGAGTCGGCCCGCTCGGTCATCTGCCACACCATGGACGAGTGCCTGGCCGCCGTGGGCGAGCTGGGCTACCCGCTGGTGGTGCGGCCGTCGTTCACCATGGGCGGCGTCGGCTCCGGCTTCGCCTACGACGAGAGCGACCTGCGGCGCATCGCCGGCGCCGGCCTCGACGCGTCGCCGACCACCGAGGTGCTCCTGGAGGAGTCCATCCTCGGCTGGAAGGAGTACGAGCTGGAGGTCATGCGCGACAAGGCCGACAACGTCGTCATCGTGTGCTCCATCGAGAACATCGACCCGATGGGCGTCCACACCGGCGACAGCGTCACCGTCGCGCCCGCGCTGACTTTGACCGACCGCGAGTACCAGAACATGCGCGACGTGGCCATCGCGGTCATCCGCGAGGTCGGCGTCGACACCGGTGGCTGCAACATCCAGTTCGCGGTGGACCCGAGCACCGGCCGCATGATCGTCATCGAGATGAACCCGCGCGTGTCGCGCTCCTCCGCGCTGGCCTCCAAGGCGACCGGCTTCCCCATCGCGAAGATCGCCGCCAAGCTGGCCATCGGCTACACGCTCGACGAGATCCCCAACGACATCACCCGCGAGACCCCGGCCTCCTTCGAGCCGACCCTCGACTACATCGTGGTCAAGGTGCCGCGCTTCGCCTTCGAGAAGTTCCGCGGCGCCGACCGGACCCTGACCACCCACATGAAGTCGGTGGGCGAGGCCATGGCCATCGGCCGCTCCTTCCCCGAGGCGCTGCAGAAGGCGCTGCGGTCGCTGGAGAAGTCCGGATCGTCGTTCTCCTGGGCGCCCGGCGACGAGGTGGCGCCCAAGGAGGAGCTGCTGGCCGAGTGCCGCGTCCCGCACGACGGCCGGCTGCGCACCATGCAGCAGGCCATCCGGGCCGGCGCCACCGCCGAGGAGCTCTACGCGGCGACCAACGTCGACCCGTGGTTCATCGACCAGCTCTTCCTGCTGCACGAGGAGGCCGCCGCGCTGGGCGAGGCTCCCGAGCTGACCCCCGGCGTGCTGGAGCGGGCCAAGCGCCACGGCTTCAGCGACGCGCAGATCGGCGAGATCCGCGGCGTCGGCGAGGCCCGCGTGCGCGACCTGCGCCACGCCCTCGGCGTCCGGCCGGTCTACAACACGGTCGACACGTGCGCCGCCGAGTTCGCCGCCAAGACCCCGTACCTCTACTCCACCTACGACGAGGAGAGCGAGGTCCCGCCCGGCGAGCGGGAGAAGGTCATCATCCTCGGCTCCGGCCCCAACCGCATCGGGCAGGGCATCGAGTTCGACTACGCGTGCGTGCACGCCTCCTTCGAGCTGTCGCGGGCCGGGTTCGAGACCGTCATGGTCAACTGCAACCCCGAGACCGTCTCGACCGACTACGACACCTCCGACCGGCTCTACTTCGAGCCGCTCACCCTGGAGGACGTCCTGGAGGTCGTCCACGCCGAGCAGCAGACCGGCCCCGTCGTGGGCGTCATCGTGCAGCTCGGCGGGCAGACGCCGCTCGGCCTGGCCCAGGCGCTCAAGGACGCGGGCGTGCCCGTCGTCGGCACCACGCCCGAGTCGATCCACCTGGCCGAGGAGCGGGGCGCGTTCGGCCGCGTGCTGGCCGAGGCCGGGCTGCCCGCGCCCAAGCACGGCACCGCCACCACCGTCGCCGGGGCGCTGGCCGTGGCCGCCGAGATCGGCTACCCCGTGCTCGTGCGGCCCTCGTACGTGCTGGGCGGCGCCGGCATGGCCATCGTCTACGACGACGAGACGCTGAGCGGCTACATGGCGGCCCAGGAGGGCGGCCACCCGGTGCTGGTCGACAAGTTCCTCGACGAGGCCATCGAGATCGACGTGGACGCGCTGTACGACGGCGAGGAGCTCTACCTCGGCGGCGTCATGGAGCACATCGAGGAGGCCGGCATCCACTCCGGCGACTCGGCGTGCGCCCTGCCGCCCATCACGCTCGGCAGCCACGACATCAAGCGCATCCGCTCCGCCACCGAGGACATCGCCCGCGGCGTCGGCGTGCGCGGCCTGCTCAACGTCCAGTACGCGATGTCGGCCGGCGTCCTGTACGTCCTGGAGGCCAACCCGCGGGCCAGCCGTACCGTGCCGTTCGTGTCCAAGGCGACCGCGGTGCCGCTGGCCAAGGCGGCGGCCCGGGTGATGCTCGGCGCGTCCGTCGCCTCGCTACGCGAGGAGGGCATGCTGCCCGCCACCGGCGACGGCGGCACGCTGCCGATGGAGGCGTCCATCGCGGTCAAGGAGGCGGTGCTGCCCTTCAACCGCTTCCGCGGCGTCGACATCGTGCTCGGGCCCGAGATGCGCTCCACCGGCGAGGTCATGGGCATCGACGAGTTCTTCGGCGTCGCCTACGCCAAGTCCCAGGCCGGCGCCTACGGCGAGCTGCCCACCAAGGGACGCGCGTTCGTGTCCGTGGCCAACCGCGACAAGCGTGCGATGATCTTCCCGGTGCGGGCGCTGGCCGACCTCGGCTTCGAGATCCTCGCCACCGAGGGCACGGCCGAGGTGCTGCGCCGCAACGGCGTCCATGCCAAGATCGTGCGCAAGCACAGCGAGGGGCCCGGGCCCGGAGGTGAGCCGACGATCGTGCAGTGCATCCTCGACGGCGAGGTCGACCTGATCGTCAACACGCCGTTCGGCAGCCCGGGACAGTCCGGCCCGCGCCTCGACGGCTACGACATCCGCACCGCAGCGGTGCTGCGCGGCGTCCCGTGCATCACCACGGTCTCGGGACTCGCGGCGGCCGCCGCGGGCATCCAGGCCATCGTGCGGGGCGATGTGGGCGTACGGTCCCTCCAGGAGCACGCGCAGGCGCTGCGGGGCTAGCACGGCCCCGGGGCGCCCCACGGGAGGTGAAGGAGACTGGCCGGCACTCCGGTGCAGGTGACGGGCACGGTGCTGACGACGCGCCGGGTCGACGCCTACCATGCGCTGACGGTGGTGGCGCCCGGCATCGCTGAGCGTCACCGGCCCGGCCACTTCGTGTCCGTCGCCGTGGGCGGGTCCCGCACGTCCATGATCACCCGGCGTGCCTTCACCGTCCACGACGTCAAGCCCGATTACGGCGGCACGGTGGAGCTCGTCTTCACCGTGCGCGGCCCCGGTACGGCCTGGCTGGCCGAGCGGCGCGCCCGCGACACGCTCGACCTCGTCGGGCCGCTGGGGCGGCCGTTCCCGCTGCCGCGCGACCCGGTGCACTGCGTGCTCGTCGGTGACGAGTACGGCGCGGCGGTGCTGTTCCCGGTGGCCGACGCCCTCATGGAGCGCGGCTGCCGGGTCGACTTCCTGCTCGGCGGGGCGAGCGCCGACCGCGTGTTCGGCGCCATGCGGGCCCGGCGCATGGCCGCCACCACCACGCTCACGACCGAGGACGGCTCGCTCGGGCTGCGCGGCAGGGTCACCGACGCGCTGCCGTCGGTGATCGCCGACACCCGGGCCGACGCCGTCTACGCCTGCGGCCCCATGGACACGCTGCGGTCGGTCACGGCGGTGGCGATGGAGTTCGACATCCCGGTGCAGGTGGCGGTGGAGGAGTCGATGGCCTGCGGGATCGGGGTCTGCATGACCTGCGTGCTGCCGATCATCGGCGACGACGGGGTGACCCGGATGGTCCGCGCCTGCGCCGAGGGGCCGGTGTTCCGGGGGGAGCGGGTGCGGTTCGAGGACGTCGGAACGATCCCGTTCGACGCCCTGGGCGCGCCCGGAGGCGGTACGCGTCATGCCGTCTGACGCCTCGTGCACCCGCGGGCCGGGGTGAGCTGACATGCCCGTCGACATGCGCACGTTCCTCGCGCACGTGGAGCTCGCCAACCCCGTCACCACGGCCGCCGGCTGCGCCGCCGCCGGCCGCGAGCTGGCCCAGTTCTTCGACCTGCACCGGCTGGGCGCGCTGACCACCCGCTCCATCACGATGGCGCCGCGCGCCGGCCGCCCCACGCCGCGCATGGCCGAGACCGCCTCCGGCATGCTCAACGCCGTCGGCCTCCAGGGGCCGGGCATCGACGCCTTCCTCGAACGCGAGCTGCCCTGGCTCGCCCAGCGCGGCATCAGGACCATCGTGTCCATCGGCGGCGGCACCGTCGCCGAGTACTCCGAGCTGGCCCGCAGGCTCGCCGACGCGCCCGGCGTCACCGCGCTGGAGGTCAACCTGTCGTGCCCCAACATCGAGGACCGCGGCCGGGTCTTCGCCCGCGAGGGCGGCGCCGCGGCCGAGGTGATCGCCTCGGTGCGCTCCATCATGCGCTACGACGTCCCGGTGGTGGCCAAGCTGGCCCCGGACGTGGCCGACATCGTGGCCGTCGCCCGCGCCTGCGTGGACGCCGGGGCCGACGCACTGTCCATGATCAACAATCCGCTCGGCATGGCCATCGACACCATGGCGCTGCGGCCGTCGCTGGCCGCCGTGACCGGAGGGCTGTCGGGGCCCGCCATCCTGCCCCTGGCCGTACGGTGCGTGTGGCAGGTCCACGCCGCGCTGCCCGGGGTGCCGCTGATCGGCGTCGGCGGCGTCATGAGCGGCGAGGACGCCTTCCAGCTCATCCTGGCGGGCGCCTGCGCCGTCGGAGTGGGCACGGCGCTGTTCCACGACCCGTACGCGTGCCTGCGCATCGAGCGCGAGCTGGAGGACCTGCTCCAGGCGCGCGGCTTCCAGCGGCTGGCCGACGCCGTCGGCCTGGCCCACCGCCCGCCGGGGAGCGCCCCCCGGCACCTGCCCGTCGACTCTGAGGAGAGCTCCCCGTGACGCCCGCACCCATCGCCGTCGCCCTCGACGCCCCTGACCTGGAGACCGCCGCCCGCTGGGCCGGGCTGGTGACCCCGCATGTCAGCACCGTCAAGGTGGGCCTGGAGCTGTACCTGCGCTACGGGCCGGACGTCATCGCGTCCGTGCGCGGGGCGAGCGGCGTCCGCGTCTTCCTCGACCTGAAGCTGCACGACATCCCCAACACGGTCGCCGGGGCCGCCAAGGCCGTCTCCCGCCTGCGCCCGGCCATCCTGACCGTCCACGCCGCGGGCGGCCCCAGGATGATCCAGGCGGCCGTGGAGGCCGCCCCGCACACGCAGATCGCCTCCGTGACCGTTCTCACCTCGCTCAGCGAGGCCGACCTGGCCCGCATCGGCTTGGAGGGCCCGGCGGACGACGCGGTGCGCCGCCTCGCGGCCATGTCGGTCGAGGCGGGCGCCACGGCCCTCGTGTGCAGTCCCAACGAGGTCGCCGCCGTCCGGGCGGAGGTGGGGCCGGACATCACCCTCATCACGCCGGGGGTGCGGCCCGCGGGGGCGGACGTCCAGGACCAGGCCCGGGTCGCCACGCCGGAGCAGGCGCTGGCGGACGGCGCGGACCTGCTGGTGATCGGCCGCCCCATCACGGCCGCCCCGGACCCCGGCGCCGCCGCCGCCTCCATCGCCGCCGCCCTCCGCCGCACCACACCCTCCTGACCGCGGCGGGCCCGACTTTCACGGGCCCCATTCTCGCGGGCCCCCACGTTCGCGGGCCCGGCCGGACGGGCTCTCACTCTCGCGGCCCGACTTTCGCGGGCCTCCACTTTCGCGGGCCCGACCGGACGGGCGCTCACCTTCGTGGGCCCGACTTTCGCGGCCCGACCGCACGGGGTCTCCCTCCGCGAGCTCCGCGCCCGTTCGGGGCGGGCCTGTGCCTCCGGGCCGCCCGGTGCGCCACCGGAGGCCTTCCCGCGCCGTCGAGGACCCTCCTGGGCGCGCCCGAGGGGGTGCCGAGCCCAAGGGCGCCAGGGGGCGTACGGCGGTGTCCCGCGGGGAGCGTTCGCGCGCCGCTCGCGAGCCCCGGTGGCCGCCCCGCCGGCGGCAGGCCGCGCCGCGAGATGCGGCCTGCCGGACGTCGCGCACCCGCGCGGACCCGCGTCGCGCACGAAGGCGTGACAGGGCCCGCGCGGAGCCGTCGTCCCCGGGCCGGGGAGCGTCCCCACGAACAAGATCAAATCATGGCACAAGCCTCACGGCGCCGCGACTGCGACAGGTTTGGGACGCCGTTCGACGTGGGGTTTCGGACGCCAGGATCGCCGAGAATGCGATCATCGTCCCCTTTGTTGCCGGACCTCCCAAGCGTCGGGAGAAGCGGGAAGTGAAGGCGATTTCGTCAGCACACCGTAGCGTCATGGACACACAAAGTGACGAAGTTGACTTTGTCAGGAGAGAAACTGGCCTTGGCGTTGCTTAGGGGTCGATGACCAGCTAGTTTCCCTTCCCGTCCGAGTACGTCGACAAGAAATTCGAGGTGACCCGGCGTGGCTCTTCCTCCCCTGACCCCTGAGCAGCGCGCCGCAGCCCTGGAGAAGGCTGCCAAGGCCCGTAAAGAGCGTGCCGAGGTCAAGAACCGGCTCAAGCACGGCGCGGTTTCTCTGGCTGAGGTGCTCAAGGATGGGCAGACCGACGACGTCATCGGCAAGATGAAGGTCTCGGCTCTGTTGGAATCGCTCCCCGGCGTGGGCAAGGTCCGCGCCAAGCAGCTCATGGAGCGGCTCGCCATCGCCGAGTCCCGCCGCGTGCGGGGTCTCGGCGCGAACCAGAGGGCTTCCCTCGAGCGCGAGTTCGGTGGCAACGAGAGCTAGTCTCTGTTCCACACGAAAGCGCAGGTTCGACGGGGGGTAGGAAGGTGACCGAGAGGTCATGGTCCGGCGATGCAAGGGCCCACGAGGCCGTCCGCGCCGGGACGAAGGTCGACTTCCTCCCCTCCGGTGACAGACGTCTGACGGTCCTGTCAGGGCCGTCGGGCGTCGGCAAGTCCACGGTCGTCGCCGAGATCCGGCGGGCACACCCCGAGGTGTGGCTGTCGGTCTCGGTGACCACCCGCAGGCCCCGGCCCGGCGAGGTGCACGGGGTCCACTACTTCTTCGTCGACGGTCCCGAGTTCGACCGGCTCGTCGAGGCCGGCGAGCTGCTGGAGTGGGCGGAGTTCGCGGGCAACCGCTACGGCACGCCGCGCGCGGCCGTGCTGGAGAGGCTCGCCGCGGGCGTCCCCACCCTGCTGGAGATCGACCTGGAGGGCGCCCGGCAGGTGCGGCGGAGCATGCCGGACGCGCTGCTGGTGTTCCTCGCCCCGCCCAGCTGGGAGGAGCTCGAGAAGCGGCTGCGCGGGCGCGGCACCGAGCCCGAGGACGTCATCGCCCGCCGCCTGGAGGCCGGCCGGGTCGAGATGGCGGCCGAGAAGGAGTTCGACCTCACCCTGGTGAACACGGATGTCGAAGACGTGTGCCATCGGCTGATAGATTTGATGACCGACCCTCTGGGGGTCACGACAACCACCAACCGAGAGGTCTGACAATCGTGGCAGGCACGGCTCCGGTCGCCGAGGGCATCACCAACCCGCCGATCGACGCGCTGCTCGACATCGTCGACAGCAAGTACTCCCTGGTGATCATGGGCGCCAAGCGCGCTCGCCAGATCAACGCCTACTACTCGCAGCTCGGCGAGGGCCTGCTCGAGTACGTCGGCCCGCTGGTCGAGACGCACGCCCAGGAGAAGCCCCTGTCCATCGCGCTGCGCGAGGTCTCCGAGGGCCTGCTCAACGCCGAGCCCATCGAAGGCGCGGTCTGACCCCTTCGATGAAGGTCGTCCTCGGCGTCAGCGGCGGCATCGCGGCCTACAAGGCGTGTGAGCTCCTCCGGCTCTTCACCGAGTCCGGGCATGAGGTGCGGGTCGTGCCGACCCGCGAGGCGCTGCGGTTCGTGGGCGAGCCCACCTGGGCCGCCCTGTCCGGCCACCCGGTGTCGGCCGAGGTGTGGGACGACGTCCACGAGGTGCCTCACGTCCGCATCGGACAGGGCGCCGACCTCGTCGTCGTGGCGCCCGCGACCGCCGACGTGCTCGCCAGGGCCGCCCACGGGCTGGCCGGCGACCTGCTCACCAACACCCTGCTGACCGCCCGGTGCCCCGTGGTGTTCGCCCCCGCGATGCACACCGAGATGTGGCAGCACCCCGCCACCCGCGCCAACGTCGCGACGCTGCGCGAGCGGGGCTCCATCGTGATCGACCCGGCCGTGGGCCGGCTCACCGGCGCCGACACCGGCCCCGGCCGCCTGCCAGACCCGGCCGAGATCTTCCAGGTGTGCCTGCGCGTGCTGCGCGGCCGCCCCCGCGACCTGGCGGGGCGCAAGGTGGTGATCTCCGCCGGCGGCACCCGCGAGGCCATCGACCCGGTCCGCTACATCGGCAACCGCTCCTCCGGCCTTCAGGGCTACGCCCTCGCCCGCACGGCCGCCGCCCGGGGCGCCGAGGTCACCGTGGTCGCCGCCAACGTCTCCCTGCCCGACCCCGCGGGCGCCACGGTGGTGCGGGTGGAGTCCACCGCCGAGCTGCGCGACGCCGTGCTCGACGCCGCACCCGCCGCAGACGTGGTGGTCATGGCGGCGGCGGTCGCCGACTTCCGGCCCGCCGCCCCCCACGACTCCAAGATCAAGAAAACGGACGGGGAGCCGGAGCCGATCGCGCTGGTCAAGAACCCCGACATCCTGGCCGAGCTGGGCGAGCTGCGCCGCTCGGCCGCCGGATCCACCCCGGCCACCGTGGGCGCCGTCACGGGGGCTGTCACCGGCACCGTGACGGGCTCCGCGACCGACACCGTCGCCGGCGCCAGGACCGGGGCCGTCACGGGGGCCCCCGCCGGAGCCGGGCCGGGGGAGCGCCCGCCGTACCCTGCGGTGATCGTCGGGTTCGCCGCCGAGACCCACGACGTGCTCGCCAACGGCCAGGCCAAGCTCGCCCGCAAGGGCTGCGACCTGCTCGTCGTCAACCAGGTCGGCCCGGGCCTCGCCTTCGGCACCCCCGACAACGCGGCCGTGGTCCTGGTCGCCGGGGGAGACCCGGTCGAGGTGCCGCGCGGGCCCAAGGAGGACGTCGCCGACGCCGTCTGGGACCTGGTCGCCGCCCGCCTCGCCTGACCCCGTCCAGGCGCCCTCTTCCGGACCGGTGGATTACCGGATCGGCTGTTGCTACACCCCCCGGTGCTGCGGATACTTGGCACGAAGGGGGACTCGATGCCGGTGAGCTCCGCTGTCAGGGATCGTTGCAGGACGTTGCTGGGAGACCAGGAGCAGATCCTCTACGTCTTCCCCGCGCTGTCCCTCGGCCCGCCCGGAGCCGCCAACTTCCTCATCGTCGTCACCGACAGGGCCATCTCGGTCCTCGCCACCCGCATGCTCAGGACCGACCGGCCCGTGTCCGTCTACGCCGCCTTCCCCCGCCACACCCGGCTCGGGCCGATCATGCAGGCTCCCGGGCCGGTGATCGAGCTCGGGTCCATGGCCTTCGAGTTCGACGAGGAGTACGCGGCCGTCGTCGCCGCGGCCGACGCCGAGGTGTTCGCCCCCGAGACGTTGCCCCCTGACCCCTTGCCCGATCTGTAAAGTCCCTTTTTGTGAAGTCCCTGTTCGCGTGGCGGTTTCGCGACCGGACGGCCGGTAGGGCTAGACTTCGGCGAGGCCCTGGCCCGTTCAGCAGCCGGAGCCGCACATCCGTCAGCAGCCGCTGCATGAGGAGCCACTGAGTTGTCACGCCGCCTGTTCACCTCGGAGTCGGTCACCGAGGGCCACCCGGACAAGATCGCTGACCAGATCAGTGACGCGATTCTCGACACCATGCTCAAGGACGACCCCAAGAGCCGGGTCGCCGTCGAGACGTTGATCACCACCGGCCAGGTCCACGTCGCGGGCGAGGTGACGACCGAGACCTACGTCGACATCCCCGGCGTCATCCGGGAGAAGATCCTGGAGATCGGCTACGACGCCTCCCACAAGGGCTTCGACGGCGCCTCGTGCGGCGTCTCGGTGTCCATCGGCGCCCAGTCGCCCGACATCGCCCAGGGCGTCGACGACGCCTACGAGCACCGTGTCAGCGGCGACGCCGACGAGCTCGACCGCCAGGGCGCCGGCGACCAGGGCCTCATGTTCGGCTACGCCTGCCGCGAGACGCCCGAGCTGATGCCGCTGCCGATCACGCTGGCCCACCGGCTCGCCAAGCGCCTGGCCGACGTGCGCAAGTCCGGCACCGTGCCCTACCTGCGTCCCGACGGCAAGACCCAGGTCACGATCGAGTACGACGGCGACCGGCCGGTCCGTCTCGACACCGTGGTGGTCTCCACGCAGCACGCGGCCGAGATCGACCTCAAGGAAATGCTGACGCCCGACATCAAGGAGCACGTGGTCGACCCCGTGCTCGCGGGCCTCGACATCGACATCGAGGGCTACCGCCTGCTCGTCAACCCGACCGGCCGCTTCGAGATCGGCGGCCCGATGGGTGACGCCGGCCTCACCGGCCGCAAGATCATCATCGACACCTACGGCGGCATGGCCCGCCACGGTGGCGGCGCCTTCTCCGGCAAGGACCCGTCCAAGGTCGACCGCTCCGCCGCCTACGCGATGCGCTGGGTCGCCAAGAACGTCGTGGCGGCCGGCCTGGCCGACCGCTGCGAGGTCCAGGTCGCCTACGCCATCGGCAAGGCCCAGCCGGTCGGCCTGTTCGTCGAGTGCTTCGGCACCGAGAAGGTGCCGGTGGAGAAGATCCAGGAGGCCGTCCTCCAGGTGTTCGACCTGCGCCCGGCCGCGATCATCCGTGACCTCGACCTGCTGCGCCCGATCTACTCCGAGACGGCCGCCTACGGCCACTTCGGCCGCGAGGGCTTCTCCTGGGAGTCCACCGACCGCGCCGAGAGCCTGCGCACCGCCGCGGGTCTCTGACCTCACCGGCTCGCCGGCCACACCGGCCCACGGCCTCCGATGCCGCGTCCCGCTCCGGCGAGACGCGGCATCCGCGCGTCCGGAGACGGCCGGGAGACGCTCCGGAGACGACCGGCATCCGCGTGTCCGGAGACGGCCGGGAGACGAGGCGGCAGCCGGGCGTCAGGGGGTGGGGACGGTCTCCCGGGCCCAGGCCGCCAGCAGCCGGAGGGCGGTCTCCGACGGCGACCCCTGCTCCACGGTGTGCGCGATCAGCGCCTGGTCGGGGTCGTCGGGGAACCGCATGGTCTCGAACCCGAGGTCCAGCCGGCCCACCACGGGATGCAGGTAGACGTACCGCCCGTGGGTCTTGTCCTTCACCCGGTGCTCCTCCCACGCCCGCCGGAACTCCGGGCTGGCGGCCGCCAGCTCGTCCAGCAGCGCCGCGGTCCGCGGGTCGTCCGGGTGGCGGGCCGCGTCGAGACGCAGGTAGGCGACCACGTCACCGGCCTTGCCCGGCCAGTCCTCGTACAGGCCGCGCATCCCCTCGTCGAGGAACACCAGCCGCGCCAGGTTGCGCTGCTCCGGCGGCAGCGCGCCGAAGTCGGTGATCAGTGCCGCGGCGAGCCGGTTCCAGGCCAGGACGTCCGTGTCGCGGCCCACGATGTACGCGGGCACGCCGTCGGCCAGGTCCAGCAGGCGGCGCAGCCCCGGCCGGACCCGCTGGGGCTGCACCGGCCCGCGCTCGCTCCCGGACCAGGGCCGCGCCAGCCGGTGGAGGTGCTCGCGCTCCACGTCGTCCAGCCGCAGGGCGCGGGCGACCGCGTCGAGCACCTCCTCGGAGAAGTGCAGGGTGCGGCCCTGCTCCAGGCGCACGTAGTGGTCCACGCTCACCCCGGCCAGCAGGGCCAGCTCCTCCCTGCGCAGCCCGGGGACGCGCCGCCGGCCCCCGTAGTCGGGCAGCCCCAGCTCCTCGGGCCGCAGCCGCGCCCGCCGGGATCGCAGGAATTCGCCCAGCTCGGCGCGTCTGTCCAGTGCCATGCGGACCAGTATCCCGGACCGCCGGCTGCCGTTGCCTGGTCACGCCGTGCCCAGGCACGCGACGGCACTGGGTAGGGCCGCGGCGGGCGGCCAGAGTGATGACCGCCGGGAGGAACCCGGCGACCTCATCACACGGGAGAACGCTCTGATGACCATCACCCACCTGCCCACCAGCCCGCTCGGCCGCACCGGCATGGACATCAGCCGGGTCGGCTTCGGCTCCTGGGCCGTCGCGGGCTCCGGCTGGCGCTTCGGCTGGGGCGCCACCGACGACGCCCAGTCCGTCGCCGCGATCCGCCACGCCCTCTCCTCCGGCGTCAACTGGATCGACACCGCCGCCGTGTACGGCCTCGGCCACTCCGAGGAGCTCGTCGGCAAGGCCGTCGCGGACCTGCCCGGGTCCGAGCGGCCGTACATCTTCACCAAGGCCGGCCTCGTGTGGGACCCGGACGACCCGCAGGCCGCGCCGCGGCGGATCATGCGCCCCGACAGCGTGCGGCGCGAGGTCGAGGACTCGCTGCGGCGCCTCGGCGTCGAGCGCATCGACCTGTACCAGGTCCACTGGCCGGACACCGGCGAGTCCCTGGAGTACGCCGGTGACGGATCCGGGGCGGTGTCGCCCAACGCCACCCCGCTGGAGGAGTACTGGCAGGTCATGGCCGACCTGAAGGCCGAGGGCAAGGTGCGGGCCATCGGCCTGTCCAACCACTCGCCGGAGCAGCTGGCGGCGGCCGAGCGGATCGCCCACGTCGACGTGATCCAGCCGCCGTTCTCGGCGATCAACCGCTCGGCGGCGGCCGAGATCGCCTGGGCGCACGCCCACGGCACCGGCGTGATCGTCTACTCGCCGCTCCAGTCGGGGCTGCTGACCGGCGCCTTCACCGCCGAGCGGGCCGCCGCGCTGCCCGCCGACGACTGGCGCTCGGCCCACCACGACTTCACCACCGGGCTGGCGGCCAACCTGCGCCTGGCCGCCGCGCTGCGGCCCGTCGCCGAGCGGCACTCCGCGACCGTGGCCGAGGTGGCGATCGCCTGGACGCTGGCGTGGCCGGGCATCACCGGGGCCATCGTGGGCGCCCGACGGGCGGACCAGGTGGACGGCTGGGTGGGCGCCGCCTCCGTGACGCTCACCCCGGCGGACCTCGACGAGATCGCCGCCGCGATCACGGCCACGGGCGCGGGCTCCGGCCCGGCCCGCCCGTGACGGTCCACGGACGGGCGGCATGCGGCTCGTCGTCGTCACCGAGTGCCTGGCCGCGCCGGGGTGGGAGGACCGGCTCCGCACCGCCCTGGAGGCGCTGATCGAGCCGTCCCTGGAAGCGCCGGGCTGCCTGGCCTACCAGCCGTACGCGGACCCGAACCGGCCCGCCCGGATGGTGGTCGTGGAGGAGTGGGAGGACGAGGGCGCGCTCGCCCGGCACCGGGACGGCGCCCCGTACCGGCACGCGTGCGACGTGCTGGACCTCGTCCTCGCCCGCCCGGTCACGGCGCGCAGGCTCGTGCCCGCCCGAAGCGGGTCCTGAGGCGACGTCGGAGCATGGGCGGCGCCGGGCGAGGTGCCGGCGTGGTCCTGCAGGTCGCGGGGTTCTGGTAGACGTAGTCCGTGACAGACTCCGACGACGCCCTGCTGCCGCTCGACGCCGTGCGGCCCGCGGTGGTGCCGTCCAAAGGGGCGCCGGTTCCCGCGCCCTCCGACCCGGTGGCCAGGGTGGCGGTGGACAACCCGCTGCCCCACCTCGACCGGCCGTTCGACTACCTGGTGCCCGCCACGATGCACGAGAGCGCGCGGCCGGGGGTGCGGGTGCGGGTGCGGTTCGCCGGCAAGCTCGTCGACGGGTTCGTGCTCGAACGGGCCGAGCGCAGCGAGCACGCCGGGCCGCTGACCGCCCTGGAGCGGGTGGTCTCGCCCGAGCGGGTGCTGACGCCGGAGATCGCGGGCCTGGCCCGGGCGGTCGCCGACCGGTACGCGGGCACGTTCGCCGACGTCCTCCGCCTGGCCGTCCCGCCCCGCCACGCCAAGGCCGAGGCGGAGGTCCCGGCCGTGCCGGGGGAGCGGGAGGGCCGCGCGGCCGAGCCCTCTGCGGCCGAGCCCACCGCGGGCGAGCCGACCACGGGCGAGCCGACCACGGGCGAGCCGACCACGGGCGAGCCCGCCACGGGCGAGTCCTCGACGGCCGCGTCGGGCGCCGGACCGTGGGACTCGTACCCGGCCGGTGCCTCCTTCCTGAAGGCGCTCACGGAGGGCCGTGCCCCGCGCGCCGTCTGGCAGGCGCTGCCCGGCGCCCGCGGGTGGGCCCCCGAGGTGGCGGAGGCCGTACGGGCCACGCTGGACGGCGGCAGGGGGGCCGTCGTGGTCGTGCCCGACGGGCGCGACGTGGCCCTGGCCGACGCCGCGCTGGCCCGCGCGCTGGAGCCCGGGGCGCACGTGGCGCTCACGGCCGACCTCGGCCCGGCCGAGCGCTACCGCCGCTGGCTGCGCCTTCTCAGGGGCCAGGCGCGGGCGGTGGTGGGCACGCGGGCGGCGATGTTCGCGCCGGTGGCCGATCTGGGCCTGGCGGTCATCTGGGACGACGGCGACGACCTGCACGCCGAACGGCTCGCCCCCTACCCGCACGCCCGCGAGGTGCTGGCGCTGCGGGCGTACCGCTCCGGCGCGGCCATGCTCGTCGGCGGCTACACCCGCACCGCCGAGGCCACCCAGCTCGTCAGCACCCGCTGGGCCCGGCCGATCGTCGCCTCCCGCCAGACCGTGCGGAGCCTCGCCCCGCGCGTACGGCCGGCCGGCGAGGACGCCGAGCTGGCCAAGGACCAGGCGGCCCGCGCGGCGCGGCTGCCCAGCCTGGCCTGGCGGGCGCTGCGCCAGGGCCTGGAGGAGGGGCCGGTGCTGGTGCAGGTGCCCCGGCGCGGCTACCTGCCGGCCGTGGCGTGCCAGCGGTGCCGCGCCCCCGCCCGCTGCGCCCTGCCCCCCACCCGTCTCGCCCCCTCGCCCGCCGGACCTGCCGGACCGGCCGGGCCCGCCGGGGAGCAGCAGGAGGCCGGGATGCTGGCCGTGGCGGGGGAGGAGCCGCTCTGCCACGGCCCCCTCGCCCTGCGCGCGGGGCACGCCGCCCCCTACTGCCGCTGGTGCGGGCGCGTCGACCCCGGCTGGCGGTGCCCCCACTGCGGCGGGGCGCGGCTGCGGGCCGTGATCGTCGGGGCCCGGCGTACCGCCGAGGAGCTCGGCCGCGCCTTCCCCTCCACGCCTGTGCGCACGTCCGGCCGTGACGGGGTGCTGGCCACCGTGCCGGCGGCGCGGGCCCTGGTCGTCGCCACGCCCGGCGCGGAGCCGGTCGCGGAGGACGGGTACGCCGCCGCGGTGCTGCTCGACGCGTGGTCGCTGCTCGGCCGGGCCGACCTGCGGGCCTCCGAGGAGGCGCTGCGCCGGTGGATGAACGCCGCCGCCCTGCTCCGTCCCGCCGCCGAGCTGGTGGTGCTGGCCGACGCCGGGCTGCCGGCCGTACAGGCGCTGCTGCGGTGGGATCCGATCACGCACGCCGAGCGCGAGCTGGCCGACCGGGCCGAGCTGGGCTTCCCGCCCGCGGTCCGCATGGCGACGCTCACGGGCGTCTCCTCCGCGGTGCGGCAGATGCTCGACGAGGTACGACTGCCCGCCGACGCGCAGGTGCTCGGCCCGGTGCCGATCGACGAGGCCGGGCAGGAGCGCGCCATGATCCGCGTGCCACGCCCGGGAGGAGCGGTACTGGCCGCGGCGCTCAAAGGGGCCAGCGGAGTGCGCGCGGCGCGTAAGGCGCCGGATGTCGTGAGGGTGAGTGTCGACCCGCTCGACCTGATTTAGGCCGTTTCCCCGATTCGCTCATCTGTAAGTCAGCCGTTAGCGTGCCTTTGTGTCGATCGAATGGGTGAACCAGGCCATCGACGACCTGCGTGCTTGGGGACGGGCGCGGGGAGTCGAGGTGGACGCGGACGAGGTCCGCCTGCTCTGCGACTACGCCAGCGACTACCTCGACGTCAACGCGCCGGGCGACTTCACCCCCGCCGCGTTCGACGAGCTGCTGCTGTCCATCTACCCGCGCAAGGTCATCACCCCGCCCGAGAGCGCCCCCCAGACCGTGGCCGCCGCCCGCACCCTGGTCGACTACCTCCAGGACACGGGCGGGGCGAGCGCCGCCGTCGCGGGGGAGATGCGCGACCGGATCGACGACATCGAGCCCAGGATGTCCGACGCGCTCGCCGACGAGTCCAACTTCGGCATGGCCAAGAGCCTGTTCAGCTCCATCGGACCCGAGTCCCTGGAGCAGTCCATCGCGATCCCCTCCGGCGAGCTGCCCGACCTGGGTGAGGCGCCCTGCGACTGCCCGGGGTGCTCGCCGCTGCCCGGCGTGCGGCTCGTCCCGCCGGAGGACCTGCTGGAGGCGCTGGAGCGCGTGCCGCTCTGGACGGCCGTGCAGGGGGGCGGGGGAGCGCGGGAGCAGTCGTACGAGGAACTGGTCGGCGAGTTGCGGCGGCACCTCGACGACGCCGAATCAGCTGACGACGCCGAATCAGATGGCGCCGGCGGCTCAGGTGACGACGGCGAATCAAGTGACGACGGCGGCTCAGGTGACGACGCGGGGGAGGTGGCGTTGGGGCGGTGGGCGCGCGTGGTGGCCTACCTCGTCGACCACGACACCCGCGGCGCCGTCACCGGCAGCGCCGAGCTGGACGAGGAGCTCTACGACCTGTTCGACATGTTGTACCGGCTGCGGACCGGGGTGCCGGTCTCCGTCATCGGCGACTACCTCCAGGAGGTCGTGGACGACGGCGACGTGGACGTTCCGGGGACGCTGGAGCGGCTGGCCTGGTGCGGGCTGATCGAGAGGGCGCCCGGCCCGCCGGGATTCCTGCCGCCCCGCGGGCCGGGAGCGGGCGGGACGCGGCCGGGCGACGGCGGAGCCGGACCGGGGGGCCGCGGGCTCGCCCCGGTCGCGGGCCGCATCGGCGCCGCCCCGCACACCGGCCCGGGCCCCCAGCGCGGCTTCGCGGGCCGGCGCGACTCAGGCGCGCCTTCGGCGCCCCACGGCGGCACGGCGGGTGGTACGGCGGGCCATGGCGGTACGGCGGGTGGTGCGGCGGGCCACGGCGGCACGGCGGGTGGTACGGCGGGCCATGGCGGTACGGCGGGCGGTACGGCGGGGCTGACGCCGCTGGCCGTGTGGGCGCTGCGTGAGCACTACCTCGCGCTCGGCGTCGACGCCCCCGAGGCGCCCGACCTGGCCGAGGCCGACGCCACCGGGCTGGTCGAGGGCCTGCTCGACGGCTTGCCCACCGAGGTGGCCGAGGACGACATCGCCCGCTGGCTCAGCCGCCGCACCCCCGGCGAGGCCGCCGCCCAGCTGCTGGCCGCCGCGTCCGGCGCGCCGGCCGTGGCCCGCGGCATCGCCGTCACCATCGTGGACCACCTGGGCGCCGAGGCCGAACCCGAGGTGCGCGCCGTCCTCGACGACACCGAGCTGCGCCCCCACGCGATCCACTGGCTCGCCTCCCGCGGCCTGCCGGCGCCCTCGCTCACCCAGGACGAGCTGCTCTGGGTCAGCGTCGACATGCTGGCGCTGGCGATGCCCGCGGCCGAGGAGGACCCCGACATCTTCGCCGAGAACATGGCCGCCTCCGGCCCGCCCGCCCACCTCATCGAGGAGATGTGGCGGGTGGACCACCCCGACGTGGTGGACGTGCTGGAGCTGCTCGGCCGTTCGATCCCCGACGGCACGGTCGCCAAGGCGGCGCGCAAGGCCGCGTTCAAGGCGCGCTCCCGGGCGATCAGATAGGACCCCCGACGGCCCGACCGGGATCACGCGATGAGTACGTCCCTGTGACTTGTGTGCAGTAAGTTTCGTGGGTGGCCAACAATGTCTTCGACCTCGCCGAGCTGCGCAAGCTGATCGATGAGCAGCCCGCCGTGCCGCCGCGCTCGCCGCAGGAGACGGCTGAGGAGCACGAGGCCCTGACGTTCCCGCCCGTGACCCTCCTCCCCGACGCGGAGCTGGCCCGGCTGGTGCCCGCCGTGCCGCTCGTGGCCGACGCCATCCGCCTCGCCGCGTGGACCGGCACCCGCCCCGTCACCCCCGAGGGGCTGCTTCCCGAGCCTGACGAGGCCGCCGCGGCCGAGACCCTCGGCGTCGAACCGGCGCGGCTGCGCCTCATCTGGATCGTCGCCGTCAACACCGGCCTGCTGCAGATCATCCGCGGCCAGGCGCTGCGCGGCCCGCTGCCGGAGCTGCTCACGGTCGAGGCGACGCTGGAGTTCTGGGACGGCGTGGTGATGGACGTCCTCGACCGCGCCGACGAGGGGCTGACCGGCTCCACCGTGGTCGACGAGCACCTCGCCGAGATGCTGGCCACCGTCTACTCCGTGCGCTCCGGCGTCGCCGTCGCCAACCTCGCGCGGGGCATCCTGCAGTCCCACGAGGTCGCCTGCCGGCCGGGCACCGTGCAGCTGCGCCGGCTGGCCGCCTCGCTGCCCGCCGAGCTGCTGGAGGCGCTGGCCCTGCTCGCGTACTGCGGCCTGGTCGAGCAGACCGACGCGGGCCGCACGGCGCTCACGCCCCTCGGGGTGTGGGCGATCCGCCGCGATCTGCTGCGCGAGGGCCACGACGCGCCGACGGCCGCCGAGGTGGAGGTGTTCGCCGACCTGTCGGCCGCCGAGCTGGTCGAGGCGCTGGTGAAGGGCGCCGCGACGCAGAGCGCCGTGGCGGGCTGGCTCGAACGCCGCCCGCCCGAGGAGGCCGCCCGCGAGCTCGTCGAGATCGCGGCGCAGGGCACGGCCGGGCAGCGCGGCGCCGTCGGCGCCATCCTGGAGGAGCTCGGCCCCGAGGCCGAGGCGCCGGTGCGCCGGGCGCTGGAGCTGCCGCTGATGCGCCGCTACGCCGCGTCCTGGCTGCACATCCGCGACCTCGACGCCCCCGCGCTGAGCGCCGACGACCACACCTGGATCGCGGTCGACTCCCTGGCGGCGCTCATGCACCTGTCCGGCCACGCCGCCGGGCGGCTCGACCCGCCCGAGCCCGGCGAGGACCTGATCCGGCTCGTCGGCGAGATGCCCGCCGTCGACCACCCCGACACGATCGCCGTCCTCGACATGCTCGCCTCCGCCCACGACGACCCCGCCGTCGTCAAGGCGGCCCGCAAAGCGGCGATGAAGGCGCGATCCCTGGAGCACACTAAACTGGGCTCACCCCACCGAAGCGAAACGGAGTGACCCCTTGGCGATCCAGTCGATCCGGCTGTTCGGAGACCCGGTGCTGCGCACCCCGGCGGCCCCTGTCGTCGACTTCGACAAGGAGCTCCGCAAGCTGGTCAAGGACCTGACCGACACGATGATGGACGCGCCGGGCGCCGGCCTGGCCGCCCCGCAGATCGGCGTCGGGCTGCGCGTGTTCACCTACTACGTGGACGACCAGCTCGGTCACCTGATCAACCCCGACCTCGACCTGTCCGCCGAGCTCGACGAGGAGGGCGAGGAGGGCTGCCTGTCCTTCCCGGGGCTGTCCTACCCGACGCCGCGCGCCGTCCGCGCCGTGGCCAAGGGCTTCGACATGCACGGCGAGCCGATCGTGCTCGAAGGCACCGACCTGATGGCCCGCTGCTTCCAGCACGAGACCGACCACCTCGACGGCATCCTGTTCATCGACCGGATGGACCCCAAGCAGCGCAAGCTCGCCATGAAGGCGATCCGCGAGGCCGAGTGGAGCGGGCTGTCCGCGCCGACGGTCAAGTTCTCCCCGCACGCCACCGGCGGAAGGGCGCTCTGAGCCGATGCGCCTGGTCTTCGCGGGCACGCCCGAGACGGCGCTGCCGTCGCTCCGCGCGCTGATCGACTCGCCGCGGCACGACGTGGTGGCGGTCGTCACCCGCCCCGACGCCCAGTCGGGCCGGGGCCGCAAGGTCCACCCCTCGCCGGTCGCCGAGCTGGCCGAGGAGGCGGGCATCCCGGTGCTCCGTCCCGCCAAGGCCGGCGACCCCGAGTTCCTGAAGCAACTGGCCGAGCTGGAGCCCGACTGCTGCCCCGTGGTGGCCTACGGCGCGCTGCTGCCGCAGTCCGCGCTCGACGTGCCGCGCCACGGCTGGATCAACCTGCACTTCTCGATCCTGCCCGCCTGGCGCGGCGCCGCCCCGGTGCAGCACGCGATCCTGCACGGCGACGAGATCACCGGCGCCTCGACGTTCCAGATCGTCAAGGAGCTGGACGCCGGGCCCGTCTACGGCGTGCTCACCGAGGAGGTGCGGCCGGACGACACCAGCGGCACGCTCCTCGACCGGCTCGCCCTGTCCGGGGCCGGGCTGCTCGCGGCCACGCTCGACGGCGTCGAGGACGGCACGCTGGAGGCCCGCCCGCAGCCGCCCGACGGGGTGAGCGTCGCCCCCAAGATCAACGTCGTGGACGCGGAGGTCGACTGGTCGGCGCCCGCCATGCGGATCGACCGGCTCGTCCGAGCCTGCACCCCCAACCCCGGCGCCTGGACGACGTTCCGCGGTCAGCGGCTCAAGCTCGGTCCGGTCGCCCTCGCGCCGTCCGCCGGCGCCCTCGCCCCGGGCGCCATCGCCGCGGGCAAGAACTCCGTCCTGGTCGGCACCGCCACCCACCCGGTCGAGCTGGACGCGGTGCAGCCGCAGGGCAAGCGGGTGATGAGCGCGGGAGAGTGGGCGCGGGGGGCACGCGTCGAGAACGGCGACCGGTTCGAGTGACCGGGCCGCACGGTGCCGGCCGACGCGGTCGGCACCGGCCGGCGCCGGGCGGCGTGACCAGGTGGCGTCGGCCGCTCGGCCTGACCGGGTCAGGTGTCCGGGCGGCGTGACCGGTCGCTTCGTACCGGTAGGCCTGAACCGGGCCGTGCGTCCGGGCCGTGTGGCCGGGCGGCGGGATCGTGAGGCATGACCGTCGCGTGAAACGTGCGGCGGGATGGATCGCAGACATGAGGGAAATCCGGGGATGAGCAGCAGCGGGGGCCGTGGGCCCGAGGACCGTGGCACGGGCCGCCAAGGCGGTCGCGGCCGGGATCGGGCCGCCGGCGGGCAGGCGCGGGCGGACAGTCCCGGCGGTGGAAGGGCCGGACGTGGGCGTGGCGGAGCCGGCAGGGCACCGCGTGACCCCGCGCGTAACGCCGCGTTCGACGTCATGCGCGCCGTCGACGAACGCGACGCGTACGCCAACCTGCTCACCCCGCGCCTGCTGCGCGAACGCGGGCTGAAGGGGCGCGACGCGGCCCTGGCCACCGAGCTGGCCTACGGCACCCTGCGCGGCCTCGGCACGTACGACGCGATCATCGCGATCTGCAGTGACCGCGCGCCCGACCCCGGCGTGCGCGACGCCCTGCGGCTGGGCGCCCATCAGCTCCTCCGGATGCGCGTCCCGCCGCACGCGGCCGTGGGCACCACGGTCGACCTGGTACGGCAGCGCATCGGCCCGGGAGCGGCCAAGTTCGTCAACGCGGTGCTGCGCAAGATCGCCTCTCGCACGCTCGAAGAATGGCTGCCGATCGTGGCGCCGGACCTCGCCGACGATCCGTCGGGCCATCTCGCGGTCGTCCACAGCCACCCGCGCTGGGTGGTCAGCGCGTTCCGCGACGCGCTCGGGGGCGAGATCGAGGAGACGGCCGAGCTGCTCGCCGCCGACAACGCCCGGCCGCTCGTCACGCTGGTGGCCCGGCCGGGGCGCTCGTCCCGGCGGGAGCTGCTCGACGCGGGCGCCGAGCCCACCCGCTACTCGCCGTACGGGGCGCACCTCACGGAGGGCGACCCGGGCCGGATCGCGGCGGTCGCCGAGACCCGCGCAGCCGTGCAGGACGAGGCCAGCCAGCTCGTCGCCCTCGCCCTGACCCGCGTACCCCTCGGCCCGGCCGGTCCGGGAACCGGGGCCGGTGAGGGGCGCGAGGAGCTGTGGCTGGACATGTGCGCCGGCCCGGGCGGCAAGGCGGGCCTCCTGGACGCCGTCGCCACGTACGGGGATCTGACCGGCGTGCCGTCGAGTGCCTCCGGTCCGGCTCATGCCGGTGCGCCCGCGGACGGCGACGGCCGGGGCGACGCGGATCACGAGCGGCAGGGGCCGGTGGCGTTCCGGGGTGGAGCGCGGCTGGTGGCGGCCGACGTGCAGCCGCACCGCTCGCGGCTCGTGTGGCAGACCACCCGGGACGCGGGCGTGATCACCGCCGACGGCACCCGGCCCGCCTGGCGGCCCGGGACGTTCGACCGCGTCATGCTCGACGCCCCCTGCACGGGGCTGGGCGCGCTGCGGCGCAGACCCGAGGCGCGGTGGCGGCGCGACCCCGCGAGCGTGGCCGAGCTGGGGCGGCTCCAGCGCGCCCTGCTGAGCACCGCCCTCGACGCGACCCGTCCGGGCGGGGTCGTCGCGTACGTCACCTGCTCCCCGCATCTGGCGGAGACCCGGGTCGTGGTCGGCGACGTGCTCGCGCGCCGCGACGACGCGGAGCGGCTCGACGCCCGCGCGTACCTGCCCGAGGTCGAGGGCCTGGGGGACGGGCCGTACGCCCAGTTCTGGCCGCACCGCCACGGCACCGACGCGATGTTCCTCGCCCTCCTCCGCAAGCGCGGGTAGCGGTCCGCGTGATCCGGTGGTGCGCGCGCGTGGGCGCGCATGCGGATGCGGGGGCGTGCCGGAGAGCGGGGCGCCCGACCCCGCCGCCGCATGCCGGAGAGCGGGGCACCCGAACCGGCGGCCGCATGCCGGAGGGCGGGCGCCCGAACCGGCGGCCGCGTGCCGGAGGGCGGGCGGCTGACCCGGAGGCCGCGCACCGGGGCCGGGTTCAATAGACTCGGCACATCATGGCCGTACAGATCTCTCCCAGCATCCTGTCCGCCGACTTCGCGCGGCTCGCCGACGAGGCAGCGGCGGTGTCCAACGCCGACTGGCTGCACGTCGACGTGATGGACAACCACTTCGTGCCCAACCTCACGCTCGGCCTGCCCGTCGTCGAGTCGCTGCGCAAGGCCACGTCCCTGCCGCTCGACTGCCACCTCATGATCGAGGACCCCGACCGGTGGGCGCCCGCCTACGCCGAGGCCGGGGCCGGGAGCGTCACCATCCACGCCGAGGCCGCGCGGGCGCCGGTGCGCACGCTGCGCCAGATCCGGTCGCTGGGCGCGCGGGCGGCGCTCGCCCTCAACCCGGGCACCGCCGTCGAGCCGTACGAGGGGCTGCTGGGCGAGATCGACATGCTGCTGCTGATGACGGTCGAGCCGGGGTTCGGGGGGCAGCAGTTCCTCGACATGGTGCTGCCGAAGATCCGCACCGCCCGCGCGCTGATCGAGCGGCACGGCGGCCAGATCTGGATCCAGGTGGACGGCGGGGTCACGAGCGAGACCATCGAGCGGGTCGCCGAGGCGGGGGCGAACGTGTTCGTCGCCGGCAGCGCCGTCTACGGGGCCAGCGACCCCTCGGCCGCCGTGGAGGCCCTGCGCGTCCAGGCCGCCGGCGTCACTCTGTGACGCGTTCGCTCCCTCTCCGGGCTGCTCCCTCTCCGGGCTGCTCCCTCTCCGGGCTGCTCCGGCTCCGGCGCAGCCCGGTCCCGAGCGTGGGTCAGGGGCCGGCGAAGAGGTCCACGAGGTCGTCGAAGGCGGCCACGAGGATGGCCCCGATCAGCCCGGCGACGCCCGCCACCACCACCCCGGCGAGCGCGGGCGACCCGGCCGGCTGCAGCAGGCCGAGCGCGGCGGCGATGATCAGCAGGCCGTTGCGGACGAGGTGACGGGCTCCGAGCGGGGCCGCGGACGCGCCGAAGCAGCGGCAGGGGGCGCGCCGTCCGCGCCGCAGCGCGACGGCGATCGCCACGGTGAACGCCGCCAGCAGCAGCAGGGCGAGTCCCAGGCCGTACGCCACGACGCCGGACACCCCCGCGACCAGTGGTACGGCCACCAGGAGCGCCACCAGCCCCTCCAACGCGGCCACCACGACCGCCAGCGGGCGGGTCAGAGCGCGGGGCACCGGGACGAGGTCGGGCAGCGAGCGGGCGAACCCGGCCAGGTCGCGTGCCTTGGACACGGCCGTGATGGCGAAGACGACGGCGATCAGCCAGGCGCATCCGACCCGCACGTACTCCACTCGCGAACCTCCACCGTCCGTCGTACGTCCATCATGGCCACCGGCCGGGAAGAACACGGCGATCATGATGATCCGGCGGTCCGGGGCCCCGGCGCAATGGCGTACGTCACATTGGTGGGTCATGAAATATGCGGAAACGCGAATCGAGCCCAGACGCGACACCGGCAAAGTGACATAAACCCACCCACACCTGGGTAACTGCTCACTTATGACGGATCACGGCCTGTTCGGCCCCCGGTCGGTGACCTGGCGCGTGATGGGGGAGCCGATCCTCCTCGTCGGCGGGCTGCGCGCGCTGCTCATGCAGGGGCTGCACCCGCGTGCCATGCGCGGTGTCCTCCAGCACTCCGCCCTCATGGACCCGGCCGAGGCGTGGTCCCGGTTCGTACGCACCACGGAGTTCGTCCGCGTCCGTACGTACGGGACGACAGCCGAGGTGGAGCGGGCCGGCCGGCGCGTCCGCAAGATCCACGCCAGCCTGACCGCGCACGACCCCGACACCGGCGAGGAGTACCGGCTCGACGAGCCCGAGGCGCTGCGGTGGGTGCACGTCGGCGAGGTGGACTCCTACCTGACGGTGGCGCGGCGCGGCGGGGTCAAGCTCAGCGACGACGAGGCCGACGCGTTCGTGGCCGAGTGGCGGCGGGCGGCCGAGGTGGTCGGCCTCGCGCCGGACACCGTCCCCGGAACGGTCGGCGAGCTGCGTGACTACATCGAGGCGCAGCGCCCCGGCCTGCGCTTCGTGCCCGAGGCGGCGCACCCGCTGCGGCTGTCGCTGAACGCCCCGCTCCCGTTCATCCTCACGCCGCTGCGCGCGGCCGTGCCCGCGCTGACGATGCTGGCGTTCGCGACGCTGCCGCGCTGGGCCCGCAGACTGTACGGCCTGCCCGCCACCCCGGTCGGCGACCTGTGGGCGACGGCCACGCTGCGCGCCCTGCACACCGGCCTCGGGCTCGTCCCCGCCCAGGTCCGCTACTCCCCGGCGGCCCGCGAGGCCCGTCGCATCATGGCCGCCTGACATTTGACCAAGCGGCCGCTTGGTTGCCATAGTGGGGGGTGCGCGCCTGCCACTTGCGGTGGCATGGCAAACTGGTACAAGAACAGAGCTAGCGTGCTCCGGGGTCGGTGAAACTCCGAACCGGCGGTTACAGTCCGCGACCCGGCCGATGCCATCGGCCGGTTGACCCGGTGAAATTCCGGGACCGACGGTCAAAGTCCGGATGGGAGGAAGCGCGCGGGTGTCCGGCGATCGCCGGGCGCCTCTGTGATGCGTACGCGCATCGCCCGATCCCCCGGGGCCCGCCATGGCCGAGAGCCGATGGCGAGGAGGAGACCCGGGGTGGAGACCAGGGCCGTGGCGGACGCCACAGATCCCGCGGCGCATGACGCCGATCCCCTGACCCGTGAGACCGGATTCATGGCGCGCGCCGTCGAGCTGGCGGCGCGCGGGCACGGCACCACCAGCCCCAACCCCGTCGTGGGCTGCGTCGTCGTCGACGCCGCCGGACGGATCGCGGGGGAGGGCTTCCACGCCCGCGCCGGCGGGCCGCACGCCGAGGTCGTCGCGCTGCGGCAGGCCGGCGAGCGGGCGCGTGGCGGCACCGCGTACGTGACGCTGGAGCCGTGCGACCACACCGGCCGCACCGGGCCGTGCAGCCGGGCGCTGCTCGACGCCGGCGTCGCCCGCGTCGTGGTCGCCGTGCCCGACCCCACGCCACGGGCGGCCGGCGGAGCGGCCCGGCTGCGGGCGAACGGCGTCGCCGTCGAGACCGGGACCCTCGCCGAGGAGGCGGAGCGGGTCAACGCCGAGTGGCTGACGTTCGCGCGCCTGGGCCGGCCGCACGTGACGTGGAAGTTCGCCGCGACCCTCGACGGGCGCTCGGCCGCCGCCGACGGCACCAGCCAGTGGATCACCTCGCCCGAGGCCCGCGCCGACGTCCACCGGCTGCGGGCGCGGGCCGACGCGATCGTGGCGGGCATCGGCACCGTCCTGGCCGACGACCCCCGCCTCACCGCCCGCCCCGCCCCCGAGGCTCCCGCCGGGAGCAGTCCGTTGCGGGTGGTGGTCGACTCCGAGGGACGCACCCCGCCGCGCGCCCGCGTGCTGGACGGCGAGGCGCCCACGCTGGTCGCCGTGGCCCCCGGCGCCCCCACCCCCTTCGAGTCCCCGGCCGCCGAGGTCCTCCGCGTCCCCCGCGACCCCGACGGCGGCCTCGACCTCGTACCGCTGCTGCGGGAGCTGGCCCGCCGCGACATCGTCAGCGTGTTCCTGGAGGGCGGCCCCACCCTGGCGGGCTCCTTCCTGCGGCACGGCCTGGTCGACCGGGTCGTGGCCTACGTCGCTCCCGCCCTCCTCGGCTCCGGCGCCGCCGCCCTGGGCGACGCGGGCGTCACCGGCATCGCCGGCATCCACCGCCTCGTCCTCGACGACGTCACCCGCGTCGGCCCCGACCTCCGCCTGACGGCCCGCACCGGGCCTTCCCTTCCCCGCACCCGCCCCCGCAAGGAGCAGTGATGTTCACCGGAATCATCGAAGAGAAGGGTGAGGTGGCCGCCCTCGTGCAGGACGGCGGCTCCGCCCGGTTGTCCGTGCGCGGCCCGCTCGTCACCTCCGACGCCTCCCACGGCGACTCCATCGCCGTCAACGGGGTCTGCCTCACGGTGGTGGAGGTCGACGGCGACGTGTTCACCGTGGACGTGATGCGGGAGTCGCTCGACCGCACCTCCCTCGGCCGGCTGCGGGAGGGCGCCGCCGTCAACCTGGAGCGGGCCGTGCGCGCCGACCAGCGCCTCGGCGGCCACATCGTGCAGGGCCACGTCGACGGCACCGCCGTGCTGCTGTCGCGCGAGCCCGGCGAGCGCTGGGACGACCTGCGCTTCTCCCTGCCCGGACCGCTCGCCCGGTACGTCGCCGAGAAGGGCTCCGTCGCCATCGACGGAATCAGCCTGACCGTCACGACGGTTGACGACGAAGACTTCGGCGTGAGCCTCATCCCCACCACGCTGAAGCTGACCACGATGGGCGAGCGCCGGGTCGGCGACCTGGTCAACATCGAGGTCGACGTGATCGCGAAGTATGTCGAAAGGCTGGTGGGCAAGCAGTGAACTGGGCAGAGGCCGGATTCACCGTGTTCGGCACCCATGTGCTCTGGACGGACCTGGTCGGCAACATCGCCGCCCTGGCCACGGTCCTGCTGGCGGTGCGCAAGTCCCTGTGGACGTGGCCGGTGCAGCTCACCGGCGCGGTGCTGCTGTTCATCGCCTCGATCAACGCCCACATCACCGGCAACGCGCTCAAGCAGGCGCTGTTCGGAGCGCTGGCGATCTACGGCTGGTGGGCGTGGCGGCGCGGCACCCAGGAGGGCGGACTGCCGGTGCGGCCCGCGACGAGCACCGAGCGCACCTGGCTCGTCGCCGTCATGCTGGTGGGCACCGCCGTGGTCGGCGTCCTGTTCTGGGTGACCGGGCTGTCGTGGGGGGCGCACGTTCCGCTGCCCAAGGGCGGTTTCCTGGTGGCCGCCGACGCCTACATCTTCGTCGGCAGCGCCGTCGCCACGTGGGCGCAGGGCAGGGCCCTGGTCGACTTCTGGATCGTGTGGGTGGCGGTCGACCTGGTGGGCGTCCCGCTGGCGTTCAGCTCGGGGCTCGTGGTGTCCGGCGCGGTGTACGGGGTGTTCTTCGTGCTCGTCCTGTACGGGTTCGTCAAGTGGCTCAGGGAGTACCGGGCCCGGGTGGCCTCCGGCGGGACCGTGGCGGTGGCGTCGTGAGCGGCATCCGGTTCGACCCGGTCGAGCGGGCCGTCGCCGACATCCGCGACGGCCGGCCGGTCGTGGTCGTGGACGACGAGAACCGCGAGAACGAGGGCGACCTGATCTTCGCGGCGGGCAGGGCCACGCCGGAGCTGTGCACGTTCACGATCCGGCACACGAGCGGGATCATCTGCGTGGCCATGGAGGGGCGCGCCCTCGACCGGCTGGGCCTGCCGCTCATGGTGTCGCAGAACAAGGAGCGCATGCGCACCGCGTACACGATCACCGTGGACGCCCGCGACGGCGTCACCACCGGCATCTCCGCGGCCGACCGGGCCAGGACCATCCGCACGCTGGCCGACTCCGCGACCGAGCCGAACGAGCTGGTCCGGCCCGGCCACATCTTCCCGCTGCGCTACAAGGACGGCGGCGTGCTGGCCCGGCGCGGCCACACCGAGGCGGCCGTGGACCTGGCCCGGCTCGCCGGGCTGTCACCGGCCGGGGCGCTGGCCGAGATCGTCAACGACGACGGCACCATGGCCAGGCTCCCGCGGCTGCGCGCCTTCGCCGACGAGCACAGCCTGGCCCTCATCTCCATCGAGCAGCTCGCCGACCACCGGCGCCGCGTCGAGAGCATGGTCACCCGGGTCGCCGAGACCAGCGTGCCCACCGCGTACGGGATGTGGCGAGCCTACGGCTACGCCAGCGCCCTCGACGGCGGCGAGCACGTCGCCCTCGTCTACGGCGACCTCGACGGCGGCGACGACGTCCTGGTCCGCGCCCACTCCGAATGCCTGACCGGCGACGTGTTCGGCTCGCTGCGCTGCGACTGCGGCCCGCAGCTCGACCACGCGATGGCCGTGATCGCCGAGGAGGGCCGCGGCGTGGTCGTCTACCTGCGCGGCCACGAGGGGCGCGGCATCGGCCTGCTCGCCAAGCTCAAGGCGTACAGCCTCCAGGACAACGGCAGCGACACCGTCGACGCCAACCTGGAGCTGGGGCTGCCGGTGGACGCCCGCGAGTTCTCCAACGCCGGGCAGATCCTGGCCGACCTCGGCGTCAAGTCGGTCCGCCTGCTCACCAACAACCCGGCCAAGCTCCGGGGCATGGACGGCTACGGCATCGAGGTGCTCGGGCGCGAGCCCATGCCGGTGGCGATGAACCCCTACAACGAGCGGTACCTCACGGCCAAGCGCGAGCGCCTCGGCCACGACATCTCGGAGGCGTCATGAGCGGAGAGGGACGTCCCGCGAGCCCGGCGGCGCCGGACGCCTCGGGGCTGACGGTCGGCGTGGTGGCCGCGAGCTGGCACGCCAAGATCACCGACCAGCTCGTGGCGCGGGCCGTGCGGGCGTGCGACGACAGCGGCGCGAGCGCCACCGTCGTCCGGGTGGCCGGGTCGCTGGAGATCCCCGTCGTGGCGCAGGCGCTGGCCCGCCGCTGCGACGCCGTCGTGGCGCTCGGCGCGGTCATCCGCGGCGAGACCGCCCACTTCGACTACGTCTGCGACTCCGTGACGTCCGGGCTGACCCGGGTCTCGCTCGACGAGAGCACCCCGGTGGGCAACGGCGTGCTCACCTGCGAGACGCTCGACCAGGCCCTCGACCGGGTCGGGCTGCCCGGCAGCAAGGAGGACAAGGGATACGAGTCGGCGGTCGCGGCGATGGAGACGGCACTCCTCCTGCGGGACCTCGCCTGAGCTGCGGTAGGTTCGACGCGTGCCCGAGCCTGTGTCCGCCCCGGCCCTGCCCGTCACCTGGCGCCCGCGCCGGGGGAGGATCGTCCCGTACGTCTTCGCCGTGCTCGTCGTCGCGGGGGCCGCGCTGATGGCGCTGCTCATCGCGGAGCCGTTCCAGCTCGCCGACCGGGTCGCGTTCGTGGTGTTCGGGCTGGCGGTGGCGTGGGTGCTGCACCTGCTCGGGCGGGTGCGCGTCGAGGCGGACGAGGAGGGCCTGACCATCGTCAACGCCCTGCGCACCCACCGCTACAGCTGGCCCGAGGTCATCGACATCACGCTCCTCGTGGGCGACCCGTGGCCCCGGCTCGACTTCTCGGACGGCCGTACGATCGGCGCGATGGGCATCCAGGGCTCGGAGAAGGCCCGCGCCCGCCGTGCCACGGCCGAGCTGTCCGCCCTCATCCGCGAGCGCGGCGAGGCCCGCGAGGACTGACGCCGGACGGTCCGGCGCGTAGCCTGAAAGCGTGCTGGGGCGGACGGGTGAGGCGAGAAGCGCGGTCGGTGGCAGAGCGGGCGTCAGCGCGGGTGCGAGGGCGGGCATCGAGTCGCCGGACACGCTCGCCGAGCTGCTCGACCGGCAGGCGTACCTCGCCGACGAGGGGCTGGCCACGGCCGCCTTCCTGGCGCTGCGGATGGGCCGGCCGCTGTTCCTCGAAGGGGAGGCCGGCGTCGGCAAGACCGAGCTGGCCAAGGCGCTCGCCGCGCTGCTGGAGGCGCCGCTGATCCGGCTGCAGTGCTACGAGGGCCTCGACGCCGCCCAGGCCCTGTACGACTGGGACTTCGCCCGGCAGCTGCTCCACCTCAAGGCGGCCGAGGCCGCGGGCGTCACCGACGTGGGCCGGCTGGAGGGCGAGATCTACGACCGGCGCTTCCTCGTCGCCCGGCCGCTGCTGAAAGCCCTGGAGACGAGCCCGTGCGTGCTGCTGGTCGACGAGATCGACCGGGCCGACGACGAGTTCGAGGCGTTCCTGCTGGAGGTGCTGTCGGACTTCACGATCTCCATCCCCGAGCTCGGCACCGTGCGGGCCGAGACGCCGCCGGTCGTCGTGGTCACCTCCAACCGCACCCGCGAGGTCCACGACGCGCTCAAGCGCCGCTGCCTCTACCACTGGCTGGAGCACCCGAGCTTCGAGCGGGAGGTGGCGATCCTGCTGCGCCGGTTGCCGCAGTGCACCGAGACGCTGGCCGGGCAGGTCGCGCGGGCCGCCGCCCGGCTGCGCGGCGCGGGGCTGGTCAAGCCGCCGGGCGTGGCCGAGACGCTCGACTGGACCGAGGCGCTGCTCACGCTCGGCGCCAGGGAGCTGGACCCGGCCAGGGCCGCCGTCACGCTGGGCGCCGCGCTCAAGTACCGCGAGGACGTGGAGAGCGTCCTGTCCGGCGGGCTGCTGCGACATGAGTGAGCCGCTCGACGGGCTGGCCGCCACCGTGACCGGGTTCGCGCGGACGCTGCGGGCCGCCGGCGTGGGCGCCGACCACGAGCGGACCCGGACCCTGCTGCGCGCCCTCGACCACCTCGACGTGGCCCGGCCCCGGGACGTCTACTGGGCCGGCCGCTTCACCCTCTGCGCCGGCCCCGACGACCTGCCGCGCTACGACCGCTGCTTCCAGGCGTACTTCGGCGGCCGCGCCGCGGACCGCCGCGCCGCCGCCCCGGTGACCGTGACCCGGCACACCCTCACCCTGACCGACGACCCGGGCAAGGACACAGGCGACGACACCGGGGACGAGGACGAGCGCGACAGCGCACCCGGCAGCGCCAGCCGTACCGAGCTGCTGCGCCACCGCGACGTGGCCGCCCTCACCGAGGCCGAGCGGGCCGAGGTGCACCGGCTGCTGTCGATGCTGCGCGCCGGGCGCGCGCCGCGGCGCTCCCGGCGGTTCGAGCCGTCCTCCAGGGGCCGGCTCGACCAGCGGCGCACCCTCCGCGAGGCGCTGCGCAAGGGCGACGTGGCCCGCCTGCTGCGCAGGACGCACACCGTCCGGCCGCGCGGCGTCGTCCTGTTCGTCGACGTCAGCGGGTCGATGGCCCCGTACGCCGAGACGCTGCTGCGCTTCGCGCACGCCCTGGTCCGCGGCGAGCCGCGGGCCACCCGCGTGTACTCGGTCGGCACCCGCCTCACCCCCGTGACGGCCGAGCTGCGCCACCGCGACCCCGGCACGGCGCTGGCCGAGGCGTCCCTGGCCATCCCCGACTGGAGCGGCGGCACCCGGCTCGGCGAGGAGCTGCGGGAGTACCTCGCCCGCCACCACGCCCGCGGCCAGATCGTGGTGATCGCCTCGGACGGCTGGGAGCGCGGCGACCCGAGCCTGCTGGGCGCGCAGGTGGCCCGCCTCGCCCGGCAGGCGTACCGGGTCATCTGGGTCAACCCACACAAGGGGTACGAGGACTACGAGCCGCTGACCGGGGGCATGCGGGCCGTGCTGCCGTACCTGGACGACCTGGTGGCCGGGCACAGCCTGGCCGCCTACGAGGCACTCAGCGAAAGGCTCGCCCATGCGTGACGTGCTGCCGGAGATCACGGGGTGGTGGCGGTCGGGGCTCAGCTTCGGGCTGGCGACCGTGGTCAGCACGTTCAGCAGCGCGCCGCGGCCGCCGGGGGCGGCCATGGCGGTGCGCGGCGACGAGGTGGTCGGCAGCGTGTCGGGCGGGTGCGTCGAGGGCGCGGTGTTCGAGCTGGCCGCCGGGATCGACGAGCCCGTCCTGCAGAGGTACGGCGTGACGGACGACGACGCGTTCGCCGTGGGCCTGACCTGCGGCGGCATCATCGACATCCTGGTCGAGCCGGTGTCCGTCGAGACGTTCCCGGAGCTCGGCGACATCGCCCGCTCGGTGGAGGGGCACGAGCCGGTCGCCGTGGCCACCGTCGTGTCCGGGCCCGGCCGGGTCGGCGCCCGCCGCGTCGTCTGGCCCGGCCGCTCGTCCGGCACGCTCGGCCTCGACCGGCTCGACGAGGCCGTGGACGACGACGCCCGCGGCATGCTGGCCCAGGGCGTCACCGGGATCAGAAGGTACGGTCCGCAGGGGGAGCGGCGGCTGGACGACCTGGCCGTGTTCGTCCACTCGTTCGCGCCGCCGCCCCGCATGCTGGTGTTCGGCGCGATCGACTTCGCCGCCGCGGTGGCCCGGCTCGGCAAGTTCCTCGGCTACCACGTGACGGTCTGCGACGCCCGGCCGGTCTTCGCCACGCCCAGGCGCTTCCCGGAGGCCGACGAGGTGGTGGTCAAGTGGCCGCACGACTACCTCGCCTCGGTCGGCGTGGACGGGCGCACGGTCATCTGCGTGCTCACGCACGACCCGAAGTTCGACGTGCCGCTGCTGGAGGTGGCGCTGCGCACCCCGGCCGGGTACGTCGGGGCGATGGGCTCGCGCCGCACCCACGAGGACCGGCTGGCCCGGCTGCGCGAGGCCGGCCTGGGGGAGGAGGAGCTGGCCCGGCTCCGCTCGCCCATCGGCCTCGACCTGGGCGCCCGCACCCCGGAGGAGACGGCCGTGTCGATCGCGGCCGAGCTGATCCAGCTCAGGTGGGGCGGCTCCGGCCGGCCCCTCAGCGACACCGCCGGCCGCATCCACCACGAGGGCCCGTGAGCGCCGGGGCGCGCCGCGTGGCCGGGCTGCTGCTCGCGGCCGGCGAGGGCTCGCGGCTCGGCACCCCGAAGGCGCTCGTGGAGCACGAGGGGGAGCGGCTCGTCGACCGGGGCGTGCGGCTGCTGGAGGAGGGCGGCTGCCACCCGGTCGTGGTGGTGCTGGGCGCGGCGACCGTTCAGGTGCGTGGCGCGGTGGTGGTGCGCAACCCCGGCTGGAGGTCCGGCATGGGCTCGTCGCTGCGGGTCGGCCTGGCGGCGCTGCCCGAGGAGGCCGGGGCGGTCGTGGTGGCCCTGGTGGACCAGCCGTTCATCCGGCCGGAGGCGGTCCGCGCGCTGGTCGCCAGCGGCGCGCGGCTGGCCGTCGCCACGTACGGCGGGCGGCGGCGCAACCCGGTGCTGCTGTCGCGGCGCGACTTCGCCGAGGTGGCCCGGCTGGCGGCGGGGGACACCGGCGCCCGGCCGTTCCTGAAGGCCCATCCGGAGCTGGTGACCGGGGTGCCGTGCGACGGACTCGGCGATCCGGCCGACATCGACACCCCGGCCGACCTGGAGCGGCTGTCCAGGGACGGTTAGAGGCGGAAGGAGGCGGTGGCCGCGCGGTGGTCGCTGCCCGTCGCCGGGGCCACGCCGGCCTCGGTCGCCGTCATCCCCTTGTACAGGATGTGGTCGGGCCGGGTGATGGGGAACGACGACGGCCAGGTGAACCCGAAGCCGCGGCCCGCCTCCTGCTGCGCGTCGGACAGCGGCGGCGTCAGCCCGCGCATGCCCCGGTCGGTGGTGGCGGTGTTGAGGTCGCCGAGCAGCAGGATCCGCTTGCTGGGGTCGGCGTCCACCAGCCGGCGCGCGGCGGCCAGCGACTCGTCGCGCGAGGCGGTCTGGCCGGGCCGGGCCGAGGCCAGGTGCATGACGTACACGGTGACGTCGCCCTCGGGCGTGTCCACCACCGCCCGCAGCGCCCGCACCCAGCCCATGCCGACGTCGAGCGGCTTGGACTCGCGGATCGGGTAGCGGCTCCACAGCCCGACCGTGCTGACCGTGTAGCGATGGGGGAACAGCGTGTTCAGCCGCTTGGCGGCGGGGCCGCCGGGAGTCAGCTCCTGCGCGGCCAGCAGGTCGAGGCCGTCGGCGATGGTCCGTACGGCGGTGCCGGAGGAGCTGTTGGTCACGCCGACGTTGACGGTGCCGACCGACAGGTCGGCGGGCCCGCCGGGCGGGGTGCGTAACCAGGCGGGCCCGAACATCGCCGCCCACACCAGCCCCGGCACCAGCGCCGCCACGAGGGCCGCCCGTGAACGGGCCAGGGCCGCGAGGCCGAGCAGGACGGGCACGGCGAGGCCGAGCCAGGGGAGCACGCTCTCCACCACGGGGGTGAAGCCGCCCATCGCGGGGATCAGCCGATGCCCCGCCAGCACCACGGCCACCACGACCGCCGCTGTCACCACGATCCGCCCGACGACTCTCTTCAGCATCGGCCCCTCTCCGAGATCGGCACCAGGCTAGCCGGTCGCCGTACCGCGCGCCGACCCGCTAATCTGTTGCCCTCGCAACGGAATATCATTCGGTCTCGGGAGCCCGGTATGCGCATCGGTATGGCACTCAACTACTCGGGCGGCTTCAAGGAGACGGTCGCCGAGCTCGCCGACTACGAGAAGGCCGGGCTCGACATCGTCTTCGTGGCCGAGGCCTACAGCTTCGACGCGGTCAGCCAGATGGGCTACATCGCGGCCCGGACCGAGCGGCTGGAGATCGCCTCCGGCATCCTGCCGATCTACTCGCGCACGCCCACCCTGCTCGCCATGACCGCCGCCGGCATGGACTTCGTGTCCAACGGGCGGTTCACGCTCGGTCTCGGCGCCTCCGGGCCGCAGGTCATCGAGGGCTTCCACGGAGTGCCGTACACCGCGCCGCTCGGCCGTACCCGGGAGGTCATCGAGATCTGCCGCCAGGTGTGGCGGCGCGAGCGCGTCCAGTACGAGGGCCGGCACTACACGCTGCCGCTCCCGGCCGGTCAGGGCACCGGCCTCGGCAAGCCGCTCAAGCTCATCAACCACCCGGTGCGCCCGCGCATCCCCATCGTCGTGGCCGCCATCGGCCCCAAGAACGTCGAGCTGGCCGCCGAGCTGGCCGAGGGCTGGGAGCCGATCTTCTACATGCCGGAGAAGGCCGCGGCGGTGTGGGGCGAGTCCCTGGCCGCCGGCAAGGCCAGGCGCGACCCCGAGCTCGGCGAGCTGGACGTGATCGCCCAGGCGTCGCTGGCCATCGGCGACGACGTGGCCGGGCTGCTGGAGTTCGGACGGCCGATGGCGGCCCTCTACATCGGCGGCATGGGCGCCAAGGGCCGCAACTTCTACAACGACCTGGCCCGCCGCTACGGCTACGAGAAGGAGGCCGAGCGGATCCAGGAGCTGTACCTCGACGGCAAGAAGGACGAGGCCGCGGCGCTCGTGCCCCACGAGCTGCTGGAGAGCATCTCCCTGATCGGCAGCGAGGGCTTCGTGCGCGACCGCGTGCGGGCGATGAAGGAGTCGGGCGTGACCACGCTGAACGTCGCGCCGCTCGGCCGCACGCACGAGGAGCGGGTGCGGCTCATCGAGCAGATCAAGGACATCGCCGGCTGACGGCGGCTTCCGTCACTGTGACGCCGATCACCTCCGGAACGTGGAATACGGCCGGAGGTGCGGTGTGTTGGACAGACTCGTGAGGTTTTCCGTGGTCATCGTGTGGCTGGTCGAGCGCCTGCACATCGACCTTTGCCGGGTGATCGGGGCCATCTGTCGCTGATCGCGCTCTGACGCGCTCGATCGCCGATCCCCTTTCAACGCCACCCCAGGCGCCACCTCCCTGCCCGCATGACGTGCGCACCGCCGTGCCGTCCGCACCTCCGGAGTCTTCCTTCCGTGAAGAGATTCAGCTTCTCCCTGCAACTGCTGCTGGGCCTCGCGCTCGGCGTCGCCCTCGGTTTCGTCGCCAAGATCTGGGACGTGGCCTGGCTCACCGAGACCCTGACCAAGGTCGGCCAGATCTTCGTCCAGCTCCTCAAGGTGGCCGTGCCGCCGCTGGTGTTCACCGCCGTGCTGGTCAGCGTCGCCAACCTGCGCAACGTCAACGGCGCCGCCCGGCTGGCCACCAAGACCCTGCTGTGGTTCCTCGCCACCGCGGCCGTGGCCGTGGCCTTCGCCATCGCGCTCGGCCTGGTGATCAACCCCGGCCAGGGCGTCACCCTCGACACCGGCGCCGCCAAGGCCCCCGATCTGGAGGGCGCCGGCACCTGGCTCGACTTCGTCACCGGCATCCTGCCCACCAACGTCTTCACCGCCTTCACCGAGATGAACGTCCTCCAGATCGTCTTCCTGGGAGCCGTCCTCGGCGCCGCCGCCCTCGCGATCGGCGACAAGGCCGAGCCGTTCCTCGCCCTCAGCCGCTCCGTCCTGGAGCTGGTGCAGAAGGCGCTGTGGTGGGTGATCCGCCTGGCCCCCATCGGCACCGCCGGCCTCATCGGCAAGGCCGTGTCCACGTACGGCTGGGAGCTGCTCGCGCCGCTCGCCAAGTTCAGCGTCGCCGTCTACGTGGGCTGCTTCATCGTGCTGCTGGCCGTCTACCCGGTGCTGCTGTCCGTCTGGGGCAAGGTCAACCCGCTGACCTTCTACCGCAACGCCTGGCCCGCCATCGAGCTGGCCTTCGCCTCCCGCTCCTCGGTCGGCACCCTGCCCCTGACCCAGCGCGTCACCATCGAGCGCAACGGCGTGGACGCCGACTACGCCTCCTTCGCGGTGCCGTTCGGCGCCACCACCAAGATGGACGGCTGCGCCTCGGTCTACCCGGCGCTGGCCGCCATCTTCGTGGCCCAGGTCTTCAACGTGCCGCTGGGGGTGGGGGAGTACCTGCTGATCGCGTTCGTCTCGGTCGTCGGCTCGGCCGCCACCGCCGGCCTCACTGGGGCGACGGTGATGCTCACGCTGACGCTGAGCACGCTGGGCCTGCCGCTGGAGGGCGTCGGCCTGCTGCTGGCGATCGACCCCATCCTCGACATGATCCGCACCGCGACCAACGTGACGGGCCAGATGGTGGTGCCGGTGCTGGTGGCCCGCTCGGAGGGCCGCCTGGACGAGGCCGTCTTCAACGCGCCGCCGCAGGAGCTGGACGCCCCGCTGCAGCCCGAGCGTCCGGGACGCGCCCCGGAGCCGGCCACGGCCTGATTCCGGAGTCCGTGTGAGGGCGGGAAGCCACTGGCTTCCCGCCCTTCGCGCTGTCTGACAATCTCCGGCCTTTGGGTGGGATATCTACCTGTTTAGGGGGGATCGCTCCGTTTGCCGGGTACGCCAGTCACCGAGGCAGTGGAGGAGGTACACCATGGGTATCGGCGAATGGCTGAAGAAGGCCAAGGACGTGGCGAAGGAGCACTCCACGCAGACCGACGAGGCGCTCCGCAAGGCCGAGCAGTTCGCCCAGGAACGAACCGGCCACAAGCACGACGAGCAGATCGGGCAGGGCTTCGACGCGGTCGAGCGCACGTACCAGGACGGCGGCGAGGGCCAGACCTGCGAGGCGCCGGCCGACACGGGACAGGCCGGGGAACGGCCGGTGGGACCGGAGGAGGGCGGCGAGCGGCCGCAGCCCCCGCGTCCCTGAGCAGGTCGGCGGCGGTGCTCTCCTGAATCCGCGCTTCGGGGGACGGCTGGGGCTCTATGGTGGGTCGAAAATGCCGTTTCTGTAGTTATTGGCGGGGATATGTCGGACGAAGCGCCGTCCATGGTCGCTGGCCGGTACCGGCTCGACGAGCGCATCGGCAACGGGCCGATGGGAGAGGTGTGGCGAGGGTACGACACGCGTGCCGACTGGACCGTGGCGGTGAAGCTGCTCCGGCCGGGCGCCGCCACGCGGGAGGTGCTCCAGCGGCATGCCGAGGCGGTGGCCCGGGTCATCCACCCGAACGTCGCCATGGTGCTCGACGTGGGCGACGAGGACGGCACGCCGTACCTGGTGATGGAGTACCTCGGCGGCGAGAGCCTGGGGGAGGAGCTGGGCTCGCGCGGGCCGCTGCCGATCGCCGAGGCGTGCGACCTGGTGGGCCAGGCCGCCGCCGGGCTGGACGCCGCCCACCGCGCCGGGGTCGTGCACGGGCAGGTGGACCCGGACACCTTCCGGCGGGCCGGCAGCGGGGTGCTCAAGGTCGTCGGGTTCGGCCTGGCGGGGCTCGCCGCGCCGGGTACCCGGTACACCGCTCCCGAGCAGGCCGCCGGGCGCCCGGCCGAGCCCGCGTCGGACCTGTACGCCCTGGGGTGCGTCTGCTACGAGCTGCTGACCGGCCGCCCGGCGTTCGAGGACCCTCCGGGGGACGCCGCCGAAGAGGGGCGGGCCGAGCCCGCGTCGCCGAGCCGGCACCGTGCCGAGGTGCCCGCCGAGCTGGACCGGCTGGTGCTCTCGCTCCTGGCCGCGGACCCCGCCTCCCGCCCTTCCGGCGGCGAGCCGGTACGGCGGGCGCTGGCCGCCATCGCCCGCCCCCGCCCCCAGACCGCCCCGCCCCCCGTCACGGGCGCCACGGCCCCGCCCCCGCCCTCCGCCCCGGCCCCTTCCCATGCCACCGGCGCGTCGCCACACGGCCCGCGACCGCCCGCCCCGGGCCCGGGCGCCCCGGGCCCCCCCCCCCCCCCGGCCCGGCCGGAGTGGTGTGCGCGTACGTCGTCAGCGAGGTCGTCAAGACCGT
>NZ_JBEXDT010000069.1:0-51523 GCF_040605905.1 Nonomuraea sp. NPDC005501
GCCGGGCGCGCAGGCGACGGCGCATGGCGGCGTCGGGTTCGGCGGCCACCACCTGGCCTGCCGCGCGGTAGTGGGCGAGGTTGGCGCCGGAGCCGGCGCCGATCTCCAGGACCCGCCCGCCCAGGCCCCCGACCAGCTCCTCGCGTACGGCCCCCAGCCAGCGCCGCTCGGCGACCCGGGTGATGGCGTCGTAGCACATCGCGAAACACCGGTGCCCGCGCCCGTCCATGACCGGCTCCCTCCGTCCCGCGTCCGGTTCGGCCCTGACCTCCAGCCAAGCACCCTCGCCGCACCGGACCGAGACGGGGTCCGCGCGGAAGCGCAACTCTGGGGTTGCGCTTGTGAGGGGCTATGTGCAACCCTGAAGTTGCACGCAAGGACGAATACGAAGGAGTCTCCTCATGAGCGAGGATCGGATCGAACGCGAAACGCTGATCGCGGCGTCCCTGGAGCGGGTCTGGTCGCTGGTGGCCCAGCCCGGGTTCTGGGTGGCCGACGAGGCGAGCCTGCCCGGCACCGTGGCACGAGAAGGAGAGTCGATGGTGGCCAGGAACGCCCAGCACGGTGACTTCCCGGTGCGCGTGGAGACGGTGCGGCCACCGACGTACCTGGCCTACCGCTGGACCAGCGCGTTCCCGGGGGAGGAGCTGAGCGAGGACAACAGCACCCTCGTGGAGTTCACGCTGACCCCGGAGGGCGACAAGACGCGGCTGCGCGTCGTGGAGAGCGGGTTCGCGGCACTGCCCGGCACCGAGGAGCTGCGCACCCGGAACCTGAAGGACCACACCGACGGCTGGCCCCAGTGCTTCGACGCGCTCAAGGCGCGCGCCGAGCAGCCGTCCGCGTGACGGACGAACCTCGCGGCGTCGCCGGGGAGGTCGACAGCGTCCTGGCCGCGTTGGCCGACCCGACGCGACGTCACCTGCTCGACCTGCTCGCAGCTCGGGGCGAGGCCACCGCGACGACGCTCGCCGAACGGCTGCCGGTCTCGCGGCAGGCGGTGGTCAAGCACCTCGCCGTCCTGGACGCCGCCGGGCTCGTCTCCGGCAGCCGGGTCGGCCGCGAGATGCGGTACGCGGTCCGCCCGGCGGCGCTGGACGCGACGGCGCGGTGGATGGCCGCGCTCGCGGCCGACTGGGACCGGCGACTGGCGACCATCAAGCGCGTCGCCGAGGCGGCGGAGGGGGATGCGCCCCTGAGCTGAAAATCTACAATGTAAAGGGCGCGGGCCCGGGACGGGCTGGGACCTGCACGAGTGGCGATCGCCGCGCTCACGAGCCTGCTCGCGGCCGGGGACGGCAACCGCTGAGCCGCGTTCTTCGATCCTTCTCGGTGGCGACGGCGGAGGCGGACAGGAGCGTCGCAGCGGTGAGGCTGCCCCAGAGGGCGGCCGAGCCGTGGGAGGCGAGAGCGGTGATGACCGCCGGGGAGACGGCGAGGCCGAAGCCCGTGGAGAGCTGGAAGCGGGCGAGGGCGCGTCCCAGGACGGGGGCCGGGGCGAGGACGGTGACGAGCGCGGTGGCGCTGCCGGCATAGATGATCTCGCCGATGGTGCAGACCACGGACACCGCGGCGACGGCCGGGGCACTCCATCCGTGTCCCAGGGAGGTGGCCGCGAGGAAGCCGAGGTAGGACGCGGCGAGCACCACACCGGCGAGAGCCAGCATGGTCCGCCGGGAGAAGCGGGACATCAGGACGGTGACCGGAACCTGCAGGGTGACCACCAGCACCGTGTTCGCCACGAAGATGGCCGCCGACCACACCGGGGACGCGTGCAACTGGGTCACCAGGACCAGGGGGACCGCGATTTCCGGGACGTTGAGGCAGAAGACATAGATCACGTTGGCGGCCAGCAGCGCGCGCATCCGAGGCGCGGGCCCGCCGGCACTGTCCCTGGCCGGAGTGGCGGCTGGATGCGCGTGCAGGTGGACCGACCATGCCAAGGCCGCCGCGGCGAGATAGGCGAGCCCGGTGACGGCTGCCAGCGCCTGCAATGCGGTGGTGCCGCCCGCCAGGCATGCGGTGGCGAGCAGGGCGCCCACGCCCAGGCCGGCGTTGCGCAGGGCGCGGGCTCCCGCGAGAGCGGCGTCGCGTTCGCGGCCGTGGGCGACGGTGGCCACGAGAGCCGCGTGGGCGGCCGGCCACGCCTGGTTGCCGATGCCGAGGAAGAGCGCCGCCGTCGCGAACAGCCAGACGTGCCCCGCCGGGGCGGCCAGCAGCAGCGCCACGCCCACCACCCGCACCAGCATCGACGCGGCCACGACCGTGCTGCGTGCGCCCCGGTCCAGCCATCGGCCCACCGCGGGCATGCACACCAGACCCACGACGATGCCGGCCGTCATGGCGATGCCGGTGGCCGACGCGGACAGCCGCAGCACCGTCACCCCGTAGAGCAGCAGAAAGGGCCGCAGCAGGCCGGTGCCGAGCGCGTCCACGGCCAGGGCGACGGCATAGCGGGGGCCTCCGGAGGCGCGGACGAGGGCGCGCGGCTGGATCTTGGTGGTGGTTGCCATGGCGTCAACGATGCGTTCGGCCGCCGCGCCGACCGCGTCGGTTGACGGACACCGTCAATCGACGCGGTCGTCGGCCATCCGACCAGCGATGATGGGGGGATGACGTTGAGGATCGACATCGGCGGCCTGCCGTCCGGGCGGCTGCGGTTCGCCGCCTCCCCGCTGGCCGAGCTGACCGCGATGCTGCACGTGCTGGCCGAACCCGGGCATCACCCGCAGCTCGCCGGCTGGGCCGGGGACGTCTGGGCCGGGCTGCGGCCGGAGCTGGCCGAGCGGCTCAGGGAGGCGGAGTTCCTCTGGCGTTCCTCACGAGCCGACTTCCTGGTCCCCGCCCGTCCCCGGCCGACCCTCGCCGAGGAGCTGGACGAGGTGGACCGGATCGACGATGAAACCTATGTGAGCGCCGCGCTCATCACCACGTGCGGCAGCAACCGGGTCCACTTCGGCGCGCCGTCGCCGCTCGCCGACGCGGCGGCGCGCGAGCGGGCCCTCGACCTGGCCCAGGCCCGCGGCGCGCTCCAGGAGGCCTTCGCGGAACGGCTGCTCGCGGACCCGGCCGCCGTTCGGGCGAGGGTGCGTGACACCCTCGAACAGTGCGCCGAGGCCTTCTTCGACGCCGCCTGGGCGGGCGCCGCCGTGCAACTCGCCACCGACCTGCGCCTGAAGAACGACCTGCTGAAGCGCCAGGGCATCGGGGCGGCACTCGCGTCGGCCTCCGGCGCCGTCACCCTGGCTCCGGACGGCGACTGCATCATCGTCGACAAACTGCAGGACAATGCGACCTCCGCCCACGGCACCGGGGTCACCTTCCTTCCCAGCGTCTTCGGCCGCCCGCACCTGGTGGTGATCCAGGCGCCCGGGTGGCAGCCGGTGGTGCAGTACCCCGTGGCCGAGGCAGGTCCATCGGAGCCGGTGTCGCTGGAAACGGTGACGCTACGGCTGGAGGCACTCGCGCATCCGGTACGGCTGCGGCTGCTGCGCACCCTCGCCCGCGGTCAGCACACCACCGGTGAGCTGGCCCACGCCTGGGAGCTCTCACCCCCGGAGGTCTCCCGCCACCTCGCTGTCCTGCGCCGCGCGGGCCTGCTCACGGCCCGGCGGCACGGTCGTTACGTCCGTTACACCGTCAAACTCCCCGATCTGACGGCGTTGGGCGCCGACCTGCTGACGGCCGTACTGCGCTGAGCAGCTTCGGTCAGCCGGACCGCGGGCGACCGCCGACCTGCCGGCCAGGACCCGGACCTCACCGGTCGCCGAGTGACTCCTTGAGGTAGGTCATGGCGTCCACGGGCTCTTCGGCGAAGAACATCAGCTCCGAGAGGGGACGCGGCAGGAATCCCTCGTCCTCCATGCGGCGGAACTGCTCCTTCAGCCCGTCGTAGAAGCCCGCGGTGTTCAGCAGCACCACCGGCATGTCGGTATGCCCGTGCTTCTTCAGCTCCAGGATCTCGGTCGCCTCGTCCAGGGTCCCCGTGCCGCCCACCATGATCACCACCGCGTCGGCCTTGTCCAGCAGCAGCCTCTTGCGCTCGGCGAGGTCCTGCGCGATGACCATGTCGTCCACGCCGGGCCGCACCTTGTCCACCAGAAAATGCACCGAGACGCCCATGAGGCGCCCGCCGGAGGCGTGCACCCCGTCCGCCACGACCTTCATCAGCCCCACGTTGGAGCCGCCCCACACCAGCGTGTGCCCGCCCTGCCCGATCAGCCGCGCGAGCTCGCGGGCGGGCCGGGTGTAGGTCTCGGCGAGGTCGGCGGCGGAGAGGAAGACGCAGATGTTCATGACAACACCGTAGGGGCTGCCCGTGGCGGACCTGGAGAGAGGCGTCAGCAGTGACGGCATGTGAGACGGCGGCTTCCGCGGGGCAGACCGGCCGATCATGACGCTTAACCCTCCGGACATCCACGCGTGTCATGATCTCCGGGATCTTGAGCAACCTCTGACAGGAGCATGATGACGGCATCTGCACGCCGCGCGTTACGCGCCGTTCTCGCGGGCGGCCTGACGGCCGCCGCGCTGGTCTGGCCGGCGGGCGCACAAGCGCAAGCGGCCGGGGCCGCCACCGTCTCGGTGGACTTCACCAAGCCCGTTCACACGATCTCTCCCGCCGACATCGGCGTCTCCATCACCGGGTACGGCGAGGGCTCGTACATCACCGACGACACCAGGCACCGCGAACACCTGCGCAGGCTGGGCGTGGGCCGCATGCGTATCGAGCTGCACTACCAGACGCCGGGCGACCACAGCAGCCCCATCGTCTGCGGCGGCTACAAGTGCGCCACCGAGGTCTCGGGCGACGCCTGGATCGGCGCCATCCGCGACCTGGGCGCGGAGCCGGTCGTCATCCTCCAGGTGGACGGCCGGCAGAGCGCGGAGGTGAACCGGGACGACGCGGTCGCCCTCTACCGGCACTTCGCCGCCTCCGGCAAGCCGATCCAGCGGTTCATCCTGGGCAACGAGCTCAACTGCTCCTGCACCCCGGACAAGCCGCAGATGACGGCCACGGAGTACAGCAGGCGCTTCAACCTCATCGCCGACGCGCTGCGCGCCGAGAAGGCCTCCGTCGCGGTCGGCGGCCCCGCCACCTCCTCGAACGACCATGACTACATCCGCACGTTCCTGCAGGGATCGGGCGCCCGGGTCAGCTTCGTCGATTACCACGACTACGGCAACGGCTTCGACCCCATCACCGACGACGCGCTGCTCGGTGACGTGATCCGCGACTACGAGACCGACATCGAGGCCGTGCGCGCCACGGTCCGCTCCGTGCTCGGCCACGACCTGCCGATCCAGATCGGCGAGTTCAACTCCGACTACGACGACCCGGACGGCCACCGCACGCTGACCCACTTCAACACCCTGTGGGGCGCGGCGGCCCTCGGCCAGATGCTGCACGCCGGCGCGAGCGCCTTCCAGTACGGCGACAAGAACGGCCGGCTCGGCCTGACCAGCACCAAGGGCGAGGGCGGCATCGCCCGCAGCGAGCCGCTGCCCATGTACCACGGCATCGGCATGTACACCGGTGAGGCCTGTTCAGGCCGTTCGGCACGACCGTCGTCCAGACGAGCGCGAGCACCGCCAAGCTGCACGTCTTCGCCTCCGACCACGCCAGGAACGTCGTCCTGGTCAACGTGGGCGACGAGCCGCTGGAGACGGCCCTCACCCTCACCGGGGCGGCGAACGGCACGGCCGCGATCTGGCAGAGCACCTCCGACGCCTGGACCCCGCACCGCACCGGCACCGCGACGATCTCCGGCGGCCGGGCCACGGTGACGTTGCCGGCCGGATCGGCCACCACCCTGGTCCTGGACGAGCAGGGCCTGTCGGCGACGTACTTCGACAACGCCGACCTGACCGGCCCGAGCGTCACCCGCGTCGACCCCACCGTGAACTTCGACTGGGGCTCGGCCTCCCCGGACCCCGCCATCGGCGCCGACACCTTCAGCGCCCGCTGGAGCGGCAAGGTCGTCGCCGACAAGGCGGAGACGTACACGTTCATCACGACCAGCGACGACGGCGTGCGGCTGTGGGTGGACGGGCGGCTGATCATCGACGCCTGGAGCGACCACTCCAAGCGCGAGGACACCGCCGCGATCGCGCTGAGCGCCGGCTCGCACGACCTCAGGATGGAGTTCTACGACGGCGGCTACGACGCCATCGCGGAGCTGCGCTGGACGAGCCCGAGCATCCCCCGCGAGATCATCCCGGCGGACAGGCTCCGCACCGGCTGAACCAGCGGGACGCCTGCCAGGAGCCGGCGAGGGCGGCCGGCGGCGACGCCGCTGCGCCGTCCTACGGCCGGACCTCGTACACCAGGTTGAACGGCGTCTCCGCGGCCCGCCGGAACCGCGTGAAGCCCGCCTTGGTGACCAGCTCCCGCATCCGGGCCTCACCGGCCTGCGCGCCGAGAGCGTAGCCGCCCGGCTGGGAGAGCGCGTTGGGCACGCACAGGAACGTGGAGGCGCTGTAGTACAGCCGGCCCACGGGCGTCAGGTTCTCCTCGACCCGGTCGAAGGCGAACGGCTCGACCAGGAGCCAGGTCCCGTCCGCGGCCAGCGCCTCGCGCACCCGCCGGGCGGCGCTCAGGGGGTCGCCCATGTCGTGCAGGCAGTCGAACATCGTCACCAGGTCGTAGTCGGCGCCGGTGAAGGTGTCCGCGCCGGACACCTCGAAGCCGAGCCGGTCGCCCAGGCCGGCCTGGGCGGCCCGCTCGCTCGCCAGCGCGATGGACTCGGCGTGGTAGTCGGAGCCGAGGACCGTGCTGCGCGGGTACGTCTGCGCGATGAGGGCCGAGGACGAGCCGAGACCGCAGCCCACGTCGGCCACCCGGGCCCCGGCGGCGAGTTTGGCCTCCACCCCCTCCAGGGCCGGGATCCAGCTCGTCACCAGCTGGGCCACGTAGGCGGGCCGGAAGAACGCGTCGCAGCCGACGAAGACGTCCTCGTGGTGCTCGTGCCAGCCGAATCCGGCGCCGGTGCGGAAGCTCTCGGTGATGCGCGGTTCGGCGCGCAGCATGCCGAGGGCGAGCAGGAACGCCGCGGGCAGGTTGGGGCCGTCGGGGGCGGCCAGGCAGAACGCCTGCTCCTCCGTCAGCGAGAACCGGCCGGTGCCCGGATCGTAGCCGACGTACCCGCCGGCGGCCTGGCCGCGCAGCCACTCGGCGAGGTAGCGCGGGTCGCAGCCGGTGCGCTGCGCGAACTCCTCGGGCGTGGCGGGACCCTCCGCGAGCGAGCGGTACAGGCCGAGCCGGTGACCGATCACGATGGAGCCCGCCGCGTTGGTCGCCGCCAGGTCGCTCGTGAACCGGCCCAGGAACTCCGTCAGCTTGTTCTGGTCCATCCGGTCCTCCTCGCCGTCGAGCCGGCTCGTGCCGGCTGCGACAGCAAGGGTCGGCGCGCGCCCTCCGGCGCGCTGTCCTGGTCCTACCAGGCAGAGTTTGCCCTGGTACGCGGGATGCTACGCATGGGTTGCCGGAGCGGCGTGTCGTGGTGCCGTCACCCGGCCAGGGGGACCCGCCGGGCGAGCACCTTGCGGTGGCTGATCCGCCAGCCCCGGGCCACGCGCACGACGGTGTCCTCGTACGTCACGCTCCCGCTCGTGCCGTCCGAGCGGATGCCGATCCCCTTGGACCGCGCGCTCACCCGGCCGTCGGGCCGCTCGCCGAGGACGACGTTCGTGACATGGTGCCCGACCGGGTTCAGCTCGCCCAGGGCGCGCGCCGCCTCGGCGCATGCCGCCACCCCCCGCAGGACCCCCTGCCCGAAGTCCGTGACGTCGTAGGTGACATCGGTGGTGAACACCTCGTCCAGGCGGTCGAGGTCGCCGCTGTCGCACAGGTGCCCGTGCATCGCGATCAGCTCGGCGATCAGGAAGCGGTCTTCACAGGTGAGGGCCATGACGCTCCTTTGCTGGGTAAGGCGGGAGCCTCCCGTCATAGCGCGCTACCATAAACGGGGAACTCCCCACTTAGCAACCAGGGAGCACGACGATGGCGGATGCGGGCAGGCCGGCGGGCACGCGACGACCGCGCAGGACGGACGCGGCCAGGAACGCCGAGCTGCTGCTCGCCGCGGCGAGAGAGCTCTTCGACGAGCGCGGGCCCGACGTCCCGCTGGACGACGTGGCTCGCCGGGCGGGCGTCGGCAACGCGACCCTCTACCGGCACTTCCCCACGCGGAGCGACCTGATCGTGGCGGTGTACGCGGAGGAGGTGACGACGCTCTGCGAGCAGGGCGCCGCTCTCCTCGAAGCCGAACCGGCAGAAGAGGCCCTGTTCACCTGGCTGGAGAGCTTCGTCGTCCACGTCGCCACCAAGCGAGCCCTGGCACTGGCCGGGACCGACCACAACGACGAGCGCCGCACCGAGCTGTTCGACCACTGGCACACCTCCATGCGCTCGGCCGCGCGGAAACTCCTCGCCCGGGCCCAGCGGACCGGCGCCGTCGATCCCGGCCTCACCGTGGCGGACCTGCTCGCCCTGACCAGCGCGGCCGCCATCGCGGCCACCGGCCCGGAACACGCGCGACGCCTGCTCCGGCTCATGCGCCACGGCTTCGCGGGCCCCCAGCCACCTCGCCCCGGCTGACGGCCGGGAGGACGCTCACGGACCGGCGGGCCCGTACCGCACAGGCTCGCCCCTCAGCGCCGACCACAGGCGAGTGCCGAACTCGAAGTGCCACCACTCCTCGGCGAGCACGACGAAGCCCTGCCGGCGCAGGCTGTGGTACAGCAGGCGGCGCAACGCCCGCACCGGCCCCGGGACAAGCTCGAAGGCGCCCGCCCCCGCCGGCTCCGAGAAGTCGTCGAAGCCCGTCCCCAGCGCCAGCGCCCTGCCTTCCCACGTCAACGTGAGATCGACCGCCCCGCCGGTCAGATGAGGCGGCGGTGCCGCCGGATCCCCGGAGGGCCGCGCCACCATGGTGGGCCCAGCGGGGTCGCCCTCCGGGGTGAGCGCGTCGAACAGCTCTCGCTGCAGCGCAAGGGGGCGCCAGGCGTCGAAGACCGCGATCCCGAATCCCTCCGGCAGCGTGGCGGCCGCCTGGCGCAGCCGCCCGAGCGCCTCGGCTCTCAGCCACTGCCCGCAGGTCGCATGCCGCCGGCCCGCCTCGGCGTAACTGTGCAGCACCTGCACGCCGGCACCGGACACCTCGGCGAGCCGCTCCGCCTGGTGCGTCACCTCATGGGCCGGGCAGAGGGCGGCCGACCCGGGCATGAGCGGCGGAATGGCCGTGCGGGTCATGGGAGCCGGGGGAACGGGGACCTGATCGGCACCCAGAAGCGCGGCCTGGCCGGCCGTGGGCCTCCCCGTGCCGGCCGGCTGCCGGCCTGCGAGCTCTAGCGGCGGCGTGCTCACTCATCCCCTCTTCCACCACAGGCTGAAAGTCATCGCCAGCGTACGCCCAGTGGGGCCGGCTGGATGAGCGCCGCCGCCGGGGAAGTCCCCGTCGAGAACGTCATGTGCCCGCGTCATAGACTTGTCCGACGTGACGTCGAAGCCGCGTATCCCCGATGTTCTGGCCGCCCGTTATGCCTCGCCGGAGCTGGCCCGGTTGTGGTCCCCCGAGTACAAGGTCGTCGCCGAGCGGCGGCTGTGGCTGGCGGTGCTGCGCGCCCAGGCCGAGCTGGGGGTGGCCGTGCCCGAGCAGGCGGCGGCCGACTACGAGAAGGTCCTCGACCAGGTGGACCTGGAGTCGATCGCGGCGCGTGAGCGGGTGACGCGGCACGACGTGAAGGCCCGCATCGAGGAGTTCAACGCGCTGGCCGGCCACGAGCAGGTCCACAAGGGCATGACCTCGCGCGACCTCACCGAGAACGTCGAGCAGCTGCAGATCCGCGACAGCCTGCTGCTGGTGCGCGACCGGGTGGTGGCGCTGCTGGCACGGCTGGCGGCGCTGGCCGAGGAGCACCGCGAGACCGTGATCGCCGGCCGCTCCCACAACGTGGCCGCGCAGGCCACCACGCTCGGCAAGCGGTTCGCCTCGGCCGCCGACGAGCTGCTGGTCGCCCACCGCCGGCTGGAGGAGCTGATCGCCCGCTACCCGCTGCGCGGGATCAAGGGCCCGGTCGGCACCGCCCAGGACATGCTGGACCTGCTCGGCGGTGACGAGGACAAGCTCGCCGAGCTGGAGGGGCGGGTGGCGGCCCACCTGGGGTTCGAGCACAGGCTGACCAGCGTCGGCCAGGTCTACCCGCGTTCCCTCGACTTCGAGGTCGTCTCGGCGCTGGTGCAGCTCGCCGCGTCCCCGTCGTCGCTGGCCAGGACGATCCGGCTGATGGCCGGGCACGAGCTGGTGACCGAGGGGTTCAAGGAGGGGCAGGTCGGCTCCTCGGCGATGCCGCACAAGATGAACACCCGCTCCTGCGAGCGGGTCAACGGCCTGGCCGTGGTGCTGCGCGGCTACGCCTCGATGGTGGGGGAGCTGGCCGGCGACCAGTGGAACGAGGGCGACGTGTCCTGCTCGGTGGTGCGCCGGGTGGCGCTGCCGGACGCGTTCTTCGCCTTCGACGGGCTGGTGGAGACCATGCTGACGGTCCTGGACGAGTTCGGCGCGTTCCCGGCGGTGATCGCCACGGAGCTGGACCGCTACCTGCCGTTCCTGGCCACGACCAAGATGCTGATGGCGGCGGTGCGGGCCGGCGTGGGCCGCGAGACGGCGCACGAGCTGATCAAGGAGCACGCGGTGGGCTCGGCGCTGGCCATGCGCTCGCGCGGCGCGGCCAACGAGCTGCTGGACCGCCTCGCGGCCGACGAGCGGTTCCCGCTGGAGCGGGCGGCCCTGGAGGCGCTGCTGGCCGACCGGGTGTCGTTCACCGGCGCGGCGGCCGGCCAGGTGACGGCGGTGGCGCGGCAGGTGGCCGAGGTGGTGTCCGCCCATCCGGAGGCGGCCGCCTACCGGCCCGGCTCCATCCTGTGACCCCCGGCTCGCGCGGTACCGATCGTGGTGCGTGAGCTGAGATCCGTGGCCGAGGTGCGGGCCGCGTGCGGTGACGACGACCTGCCGGTGTGGGTGGCGCAGGACCTGACGGGCGGCGCCCGGGCGTGGGCGCTGGGCGAGGCCGTGGTGAGCGCCGCGCCCGCGGTCTCGCGCCGCGACCGCATCGGCGTGTGGGGGAACGCCTCGGACGCCGTCGAGCTGGTACGGCACGCGCTGGCGCAGATGGGGCCCTCGTACCGGCCGTTCGGCGAGGCGGGGCTGATGGCCGAGGTGGCGGCGAAGGTCGACGGGCTGCAGGTGGCGGGCGGCTTCTCCTGGATGAGCCTGCCCGCCGGCCACGTCCCGCCCGACGCGGGGGCGGGCGTGGGCTGGCTGGGGGAGGGGGCCGAGGGGGAGGTGGCCGAGCTGCTGGCCGAGCACGCGCCCACCTCGTACGCGGTGCCGGGCGCGCCGGGGGTGCGCCGCTGGGCGGGCGCGCGGGTGGACGGCCTGCTGGCGGCGGTGGCCGCGGACGCGTGGAGCGCCCCGTCGGTGGGGCTGCTGGCCGGGGTGGCCACGGCGGCGCCGTTCCGGGGACGGGGTCTGGCGGAGCGCGTGTGCCGGTGGGTGACGGGCCGGCTCGTGGCGGCGCACGGGCGGGCGGCGCTCATGGTGGACGACGACAACCCGGCGGCGATCGGGGTGTACGGGCGGCTCGGGTACCGGCGCACCCGCGTGCTGGCCACGCACGTTCAGTGAATCTACATTGTAAAGGCGCTCCCGTCTGTCCGAACCCGCCGAAGCCAGACCGAACCCCATCGCATCGAACGCGCAGGCGAAAAACGAGGTGAGGCGAAGGCCGGCCGTGAGGCACAGTTCTGGGGTGATGTGCGATTTCGTACCAGGTATCGACCTTTCCCGCGCCTTCTACGGTGAGGTCGTCGCGCCGCTCGTCGGGCGGGCGCCGCACAGTGCCGCGTTGATCGGGCCGGGGTCGGAGGTGCTGGCGTTCGACACGGCCCGCTCGGCCGACCACGACTGGGGGCCTCGGGTGCTGCTGTTCGTGGCGGCCGGCGAGGTGGAGGAGGTGCGGTCGCGGGTGGTGGCGGGCCTGCCGGAGCGCTTCCGCGGCTTGCCGACGGTGTTCGGCTACCACGGTGTCCTGCGGCCCGGCGTGGAGGTGGCCGAGCTGGGGGAGTGGCTGGCGGGGCGGCTCGGGTTCGACCCGCGGGGCGGGGTGTCGCTGCTGGACTGGCTGTCGGTGCCGTGGCAGTCGCTGGCCGAGGTGACGCGGGGGGAGGTGTTCCAGGACGGGCTGCCGGACGGGCTGGAGGCGGCCCGGTCGGTGCTGCGCTGGTATCCGGCCGACGTGTGGCGGTACGTGCTGGCCTGTCAGTGGCGGCGCATCGCGCAGGAGGAGCCGTTCCCGGGCCGGTGCGGCGAGGTGGGCGACGAGCTGGGGTCGGCGGTGGTCGGGGCGCGGCTGGCGCGGGAGGTGATGCGGCTGGCCCTGCTGCTGCGCCGCCGCTATCCGCCGTACGCCAAGTGGCTGGGCAGCGCGCTGGCGCGCCTGCCGGGCTCGGCGGAGCTGGGGGAGTCCTTGGGCCGGGCGCTGGCGGCGCGGACGTGGCGCGAGCGCGAGGCGGCGCTGGCGGCGGCGTACGGGAGGGTGGCCTCGACGCAGAACCGGCTGGCGCTGGCCGCGACGCTGGATGAGCGGGTGCGCGGCTTTCACGACCGGCCGTTCCGGGTGATCGGGGGCGACCGGTTCGCGCAGGCGCTGCTGGAGGCGGTGTCGGATCCGGCGATCAGGGGGTTGCCGCTGGTGGGGTGTGTGGACCAGGTGTCGGACTCGGTGGATCTGCTGCTGTCGCCCGCGCGGGCTCGGGCGGTCGCGGGGGCGGCGCTCGGCCTGGTGGCCTGAGGCGCGCGCGGGGGCTGCCGGCCCCCCGCGGGTGCCGTCCGCGGCCGAGGCGCCGTGTCGCACCAGGCCGGGTGGATGTGTCGAGGGTCGCCAGGCTCGTCCGCCGCGACCTGGGCGCCCCGGACGTCACCGAGGACGACGAGGCGATGTGACAGAGAACCCGGCCGGGCTCGATCGGCGGTTGAGGTTGGGGTCTGAGGAACATCCGAACCGGATCATCCGCTCTCGGGCGCCGGCAGGCTGGACGCGATCCAGCCGCCCGCAAGCGGTGAGGGCGGACCTTCGAGGAAACTGGGTGCAAGGGGATCGATATGCCTGATGGATGGCAGGGCGACGGGAGGAAGCCCGCGTGAGTGCCGCGCGGTTGATCTTCGCGGCGCAGGCCTTGCGCGGCCTGGCGTACGGACTGGCCGCCGTCCAGCTCGCCACGCTGCTGCGGGCCGAGGGGCTGCGGGCCGCCGGGGTCGGTCTCGTGCTGGCCGCCGTGCTGGCCGGGGGCGCGCTGGCCGGCATCGCCCTGGCCCGCTGGGGCGACCGGTTCGGCCGTCGCCGCTCCTACGCCGTGTTGTACCTGGCCCTGGCCCTGTGCGGGTCGCTGATCGCGGTCGGAGCTCCGGTGTGGCTGCTGAGCCTGGCCGCCCTGTCCGGCGCGCTGTCGGTCGAGGTGGTCGAGTCCGGGCCGTTCACCACCGTGGAGCAGGTCATGCTGGATGGCAGCGGCGTGGCCGTGCGCGGCTTCGGCCTCTACAACGCCGTCGCCGCCACCGCCGGGACCGCCGGCGCGCTGCTGGGCGCGCTCCCGCCCTCGCGGTCGCTGCTCGGCGGGGTGTTGCTGGCCGTGGGCGTGGCCGGCGCGTTGCTGGCCCTGCGGCTGCCCGCTTCGCTGGAGGTGGCCTCGATTCAGGTCTCCGCGCCGGTCCGGCCCCGCCCGGTCGTGGTCCGGCTGGCGGCGCTGTTCGCCGTGGACAGCCTGGCAGGGGGTTTCGTCGCGCAGGCCTACCTGGCCTACTGGCTGGGCGTCCACTACCAAGCTGACACGGCGAGCATCGGGCTGCTGTTCGCGGGCTGTGCCGTCCTGCAGACCGCCTCCTTCCTCCTCGCGCCGGTCCTCGCGGCCAGGATCGGACTGCTGAACACGATGGTCTTCACCCACCTGCCGAGTAACCTGCTGCTCATCGGCGTCGCCTTCGCCTCGGAGTTCCCGGTGGCGGCGGGGCTGCTGCTGGCCCGCGCGTGCCTGTCCTCGATGGACGTGCCCACCCGCCAGGCCTACGTCATGGCCATGGTCCCGCCCACCGAGCGCATCACCACAGCCGCCGTCACCAACACCGCCCGCTACCTGACCCGGCCCGCCGGTCCCGCGCTCGCCGGGCTGCTGCAGCCCCTGGGTCCGGGCTGGCCGTTCCTCATCGCCGGGACCGCCAAGACCCTCTACGACCTGACCCTGTGGCGGATCTTCCGCCGCGTCTCTGCACACCGGGGGCCACTGAACTCAGTGGCGCCGCAACGCTCGGCGAGTGACGGGATCCCGTGATTCTGCTGAGGAGGCCCTCACTCACCCCGCCGAGAGCAGCCCCCTTCGGAGCCCGAGGGGCGGCCCCCGATCGCTCCAGCATCGTCACGTCGACTCCGGCGTGCGACAGGGCCAAGGCGGTCATCAGACCCGCGAGTGATGCACCGACGACGATGGCGGCGCCCTGGCGCTTGGCCCGGTCCCCGGTACGGGGCACGTCGCGCATAGCTGTGGTCATGCTGTTGTTCTCCTCACGTAGTCGTCACGGTGTTGGTCTGGGCGGGCGCGCTGTGGCAGGCGCCGAGGCTCGGGGTGGACATCTCGGCGGCGCTGTCCAGCGTGATCACCGGGCTCTTGCCAGCTGTGTCCCAATCTCCTGCGGAAGTGGGGCACTGACCATGCAACCGGGAATGGCGATGACGTGGGAGTCTCGGTTGTGAGGGGTACCTGCAGGGACCGCCAGGTGGCATGCCTGCAGGCCACGCCCTCTGCATTACCGGGAGCTGCCGGGCGCTCCGTGTGAGAGCAGCGCGCCGAGGTCGATCTTCCCGCTCTGCACTTGCGCGTCGTGGGGCTCGTTGAGTCCGCCGTCGGTGATGTACAGCCGCTTCCCGCGCACCGCGGTGGCGGTGGGCGAGGCGAGGCCGTCCGAGGCGGTCAGCACGGTCCTGGTGGTGCCGTTCGGGTAGACGACCGCGATCTGGTTCTGTGTGTTCAGCGCGGCGAACACGACGTTGGAGTGGTCGCTGAGGAAGTTGAAGTCATCGATGCCAGTGAGGCCGCTGGTGACGGTGTGGACCCGGCCCGGAGCTCCGGTGGCGGTGACGGGGATCCGCAGCAGGGTGCCCTTGCTGAGGTTGGAGACCCATACGGCGCCGTTGTGGAAACGGAGTCCGTTCGCACCGTACGGCACGGGCGCGGACGCCTCGATCGTGAGGGCGGGGTCGACCAGCCACGCGGTCGCGGGACCGCCGGAGACCGGTACGGCCCAGACCGTGTTCATCCGGCTGTCGGCGACGTACAAGGTGCGCCCGGCCGGATCGATGGCCAGACCGTTGGGGACTCCGCCTAGGGGCAATGCCGCGATGCGGTGAGGAGTGCCGCCGGGCGGCAGCTTCCACACCCCGTTCCGGGAGGCGTCGGAGGACCACACGTTGTAGTAGGCGGTGCCGTCGTGGCCGCGAGCGTTGCCGGTGAATCCGTCGCCCTTCTGCCCGGTGACCAGCACCGTGCGGTGCCCGGACGGTGCGATCCGCACCAGTGCCGGCCGTTCGCCCGCGGGCGTGCCCACCATCGAGACGGTCAGTGAATTGTCCGGGGCGACGGTGATGTTCTCGGGCACGTCGCCGGTGGCGAAGTCGAAGGCGGCCACGGTCTTCACCTGGGTGACGGCGGGCTGCGCGTCCGCGTGTCCGGTCGCGGCGGACGCGTACGGTGCCGAGACTATGACGGCTGCGGTCGCGGAGATCGCCGCGAGCTTGAATGGCTTCTTCATGGATATGTCTTTCGTGATCATTGCGCTCTTTGGTTCTTTGCGTCGGCGCCGCACGGGTATCGAGGTGTTCAGGGGCCTGGTGTCAGAAGTGGGGAGTGCCCACGCACCACCGGGCCCAGGACCGTGAGCCGTTCGGGCCCGGCCGGAGTGGGGCGTCAGCGGCGCTGACGACATGCCCGATCGGCTGGGGAGTCCCTAGTCGGGGATCGGGAAGCCGGCGTTCTCCAGGTTGAGCGAGTCCGGGTCGGGTCCGCCGCGTACGCCGGTGTCGAGGGTGTCGATCGCGGCCACCTCGTCGGGGGTCAGGGCGAAGTCGAAGACGTCGAAGTTCTCGGCGATGCGATGGGATTTGACGGACTTGGGGATCGCACAGAAGCCGTGGTCGAGGTGCCAGCGCAGTACGACCTGGGCGGGTGTCTTCGCGTACTTGTCGGCCAGGGCGGTGATGACGGGGTCTTCGAGTGGGTTGGTGTCGGCGCCCCGGTAGACGTAGGAGCCGCCGATGGGCGACCACGACTGGGTCAGGATGCCGTGGCTTTCGTTCGCTGCGCGCCACCCGGCCTGGGTGTAGTAGGGGTGCACCTGGATCTGGTTGACCGCCGGAACGATGTCGGTGCGGGAGATGAGCTCGTCGAGCTGCTGGGGCGTCTGGTTCGACACGCCGATCGCACGGACGCGCCCCTCGGCGAGGAGCTTCTCCGCCGCCTTGTACGCCGCGATCGTCCTCTCGAAGTCGGACGGCAGCGGCTGGTGCAGCAGCCACAGGTCGAGCTGCTCGATGCCCAGTTTGCGCAGACTCACGTCGAAGGCCCGCAGCGCGGATTCGTAACCGTAGTCGCTGATCCACACCTTGGTCGTCACGAAGATCTCGGAGCGGTCCACGTCGGAGCGGGCGATCGCCTCGCCGACCTCCCGCTCGTTGAAGTAGGCGGCGGCGGTGTCGATCAGCCGGTAACCGTCGTGCAGCGCGGTCAGGACCGCGTCGGTGGTCTCCTCGGGGGCGCTCTGGTAGACGCCGAGTCCCAGGGCGGGGATCCGTACGCCGTTGTTCAGGGTGATGAGTGGGTTCGTTGCGGTCATCATTTGCTCCAATCGTGGTGGGCGCACGCAGCCCGCGTGCGGACGGGAGAGGGGAGGCGGGCTCAGTCGGCACAGACCGCTGTGGGCAGTTCGACGCCTGTGAGATCGGCGCAGTACTTCAGCAGCCGGTCCTGCACCTCGGGCGACTGCGTCGCCGGGTGCGGAGGGCGGGGCTGCTGGTGGTGGAAGTAGCGGCCGGTGACCAGCGCCGCCGCGTCGTCGTCGGCCGCCAGCCAGGCCTGGGTCACCGGAGCCAGCCGCAGGTCGTCGGTGGCGCCGCTCCCGCCCATCTTCGTGGCGACCCAGCCCGGGTCGACGGCGTTGGAGAGCACCTCGGGCCATTTCCTCGCGACGGCGAGCATGAGAGCGGTGAGGTGGAACTTCGACTCCGAGTACGCCTGGGAGCCCTGCCACGGCCGCGTCGCCCACTGCGGGTCCCGCAGGGTGGGGTCGCCGCTGTGGTGCATGCCGGAGCTGAGATAGACGAGCCGCCGGGGCGGGGTGACCAGCGCCGTGAGGAGGTAGGGCGCCAGCACGTTGACCGCGAAGACGTCCGAGAGGCCGTCCTCGGTCTCCACCCTGCCTCGCCCGTAGTAGCCGACGCCGGCGTTGTGGATGACCGCGTCGAAGGTGCCCAAGTCGTTGACCTGGGTGGCCACATCGCGGGTCCGGGCGATGCTGGAGAGGTCACCGACGGCGACGCCCGCGTTGTCCGGGAGCGCGGCGTGTGCGTCGCGGGCCCGGGTGTTGTTGCGTGCATGGAGCGCCACCGTGTGGCCCTGCCGGGAGAGCAGTTGGGCGGCCATCAGGCCGAGGCCGTCGGTGGAACCGGTGATGAAGATGCGAGCCATGAGTATGTCCTGAAGGGTTCGGGCCCCGACCAGTCGCTAGTCCGGGTCGCTGACCCGATTGCTGGTGGTGACCTTGAGGGGTACGGCGAGCAGCGGGAGGAGTTGCTCGACGACCTTCGTCACGTTCGGGTGCTCAGCGTGTTCCGCGACGGCTTCGGGCGAGGCCCAGCCGTCGACGATGTAGAAGGTGTCGGGCTCGTCCGACTGCTGGTAGAGGTCGTAGTAGAGGCATCCCGCCTCAGCCCGCGCGGGGCCCACGAGCTCCAACAGGAGCTTCTCGACCCTGGCGCGGTGGGCCGCCTTGCCACGTACCTCGCAGATGATGTGGCGCTCTGCCGACTTGACCGTGGTCATGTGGATTCCTCCGTCAGTTCTGGCCGGCGTAGACACGGGTCATGCCGCCGTCCACGACGAGGTCGACGCCCGTGATGTAGCGGCTGGTGTCCGAGGCCAGGAAAACGAGGGTGTCGCCGATGTCCTCGGCCGTCCCCACGCGTCCCGCCGGAATCTCCTTCGCGACGCGCTCGACGTAGGCGGCGATGTCTTCGTCGCTCAGCTTCTGTTCGTGGCTGTAGCCCTCGGTGGGCACCACTCCGGGGCTGATCGAGTTGACTCGGATCCCACGGTCCTTGAGGTCCGTCGTCCAGCTGCGGGTGAGAGAGCGTACGGCCGCCTTCGACGACGCGTAGACGGCGAACCCGGGCAGCCCCATGTCGGCGGTGATCGACGCGTTGAGGACGATGGACGCGCCGTCGCGCAGGACGTCCAGCACGCTCTGTACCGTGAGGATGACGCCCTTGATGTTGATGCCGAGCTCGCTGTCGATCTGCTCCTCGGTCAGCTCCTCGAGGGGCGTGGCGTGTCCGCCACCCGCGTTGGCGAAGAGTATGTCGAGGTGGCCGTGCGCCGCCTTGATCGTTGCGGCTACGCGCAGCATGTCGCTCTTGCTCGTGACGTCGGCTCGGATCCCGGTGGCGGACGTGCCGAGCTTCTCCGCGGCGGCGTCAAGCACGTCCTTGCGCCGGCCTGTGATGTAGACAGTGGCTCCCTCTTCGATCAGACGCTTGGCGGCGCCGAAGCCGAGTCCGGTCGTGCCGCCGGTGATCAGGGCGATCCGCCCCTTGAGTACCTGCGATTCCATGTGAACTTCTCCTGTTGGGCAGGGCCTTCCTGACGAAGCGCCTCGAACGACGCTTCGTCAGGAAAGGGCCGATGGAGGCTGGTGACTTACCGGTTGATGGTCTTCTGCTGCGCTGCGGTGTACCGCTCGCCTTTGATCTGCACCTGGGCAACGGCCTCTTCGATGCGCTTGAGGTCCTCGGAGGTCAGTTCCACGTTGTCGGCGCCGATGTTCTCTTCGAGACGGTGCAGCTTCGTCGTGCCCGGGATCGGTGCGATCCACGGCTTCTGCGCCAGCAGCCACGCGATGGCGGTCTGAGCCCGGGTCGCCCGCTTGGCGTCCGCGATCTCACCCAGCAGCGCGATCAGCGCGAGGTTGGCCTCACGCGCCTCTTCCTCGAAGCGCGGCAGCGCGTTACGGATGTCGTTGGCCTCGAACTTCGTGTCCTGACTGATCGCGCCGGTCAGGAAGCCCTTGCCGAGCGGGCTGAACGGCACGAAGCCGATGCCCAGTTCTTCCAGGGTCGGCAGGATGATCTCCTCGGGCTCACGCCACCACAGCGAGTACTCGCTCTGCAGGGCCGTGACCGGCTGGACCGCGTGGGCCCTGCGGATGACTTCCGGACCCGCTTCGGACAGGCCGAAGTGCTTGACCTTGCCTTCCTGGATGAGATCCCGGACCGTGCCCGCGACCTCTTCGACCGGCACGTCGGGGTCCACCCGGTGCTGGTAGAACAGATCGATGCGGTCGGTCTGCAGACGCTGCAGGGACTGCTCGGCGACCAGCCGGATCCGCTCCGGCCGACTGTCCAGCCCCGCTGCGGGGTTGCCGTCCTTGAACCCGAACTTCGTGGCGATGGAGACCTGGTCGCGCACCGGCGCCAGGGCCTGGCCCACCAGCCTTTCGTTCGTTTCCCCGTACGCCTCCGCGGTGTCGAAGAGCGTCACACCGCGCTCGGCGGCCGCCCGGATCAGCTTGATGGCCTCATCCGTGTCCGCGGCCGGGCCGTAGCCGAAGGTCATTCCCATGCAGCCGAGCCCGATCGACGACACTTCGAGCCCGCTGTTTCCCAGTTCACGCTTCTTCATCTCGTTCTCCTTTCGAGTGGCCACGGGCGACGACAACGCCCTGGCCGGTGTGGGTCCTGATGGTCGTGAGGTGTGCCAGGCGTTTGGTCAGTCCGCCACCCGGTGGCCGACGTCCAGGGCCTGGCGGGCGATGTCCACGCCCAGCCCGCGGCCGGCACCGGTGATGGAGAAGACCTTGCTCATGAGGCGTTGCTCCAGACGGGTCGGCGCAGGGTCAGCTCGCGTCGGCGCCCTCGACGATGTTCTTCAGCTGGGTGATCGCGGACATCGCATTGGGCCAGCCGGCGTAGAACGCGATGTGGGTGATGGCCTCGACCAGCTCGTCCTTCCTCACTCCGTTCTCCAGGGCCTTGGGCAAGTGGAAGGCGAGCTGGTCGGCGCGGTAGAGGGCGACCAGGGTGGCGACGGTGATCAGGCTGCGGTCCCGCTGGGACAGACCCTCGCTCGCCCACACCTCGCCGAAGAGGACGTCGTCGGTGAGCCGGACCAGTTCGGGCGCGAAGTCGCCGAGCAGCTTCTGTGCGGCGGTCTGTTCTTCAGCCATGGTGTTTCATCCTTCGTAAGTGTGCCGAGCTGGGGGCGGGGACGGACCGATACGAGGTTCGACATCGGCCGGCCCTCACAGCGGGCCACTGACCATGCAACCGGGAACGGACACGATGAGGGAGTCTCCGCTGTGAGGGGTAACAGCAGGGACCCCCAGCGGTATATGCGCAGGCCAAAGCCCCGCCCTTGCTGCTGGCGGCAGCCGGATAAGACCGTGACTCATTTGGACGTCGATCGTTGGATCATCCGTGGATGCCTTCAAGCAACGGCTGGTGCCGGACGAGCTGTGGGAGTTGTTCGGGCGCGTGGTCCCGCCGGCGCCGACCCGGCCGCAAGGTGGCGGCCGACGGCGAGTAGACGATCGGACGATCTTGGCGGCGATTGTGTACGTCGCCACGACGGGCTGTGCGTGGCGGCAGTTGCCGCCGGTCTTCGGCGCCTCCTGGCAGACGGTGAACCGGCGTTTCGCCGAGTGGAGCCGAGCTCAGGTGTGGGCCAAGCTGTACCGGAGCATGCTGGACGAGCTCGGCGCCCGAGGCGAGCTGGACTGGTCGCGGTGTGCGATCGACTCGGTCAGCGTGCGGGCGGCCAAAGGGGGGATCTGACAGGTCCGAATCCTGTCGATCGCGGCAAGAGCGGGTCGAAGATCCACCTCATTACCGAACGGAGCGGTCTGCCGATCTCTGTCGCGATCAGCGCTGCCAACACGCATGACAGCCTGGCTTTGGAGCCCCTGGTGCGGGCTATCCCTCCGATCCGCTCCCGCCGAGGGCCGCGACGTCGCCGGCCTGCCAAGCTTCATGGCGACAAGGGCTACGACTACGCGCACCTGCGCGCCTTCCTACGCGGCCGTGGCATCTTCCCGCGCATTGCCCGCTGGGGGATCGAGTCCAGTCAACGGCTGGGCAGACACCGTTGGGTCGTGGAGCGGACCGTCTCTTGGCTGGCCGGCTGCCGACGCTTACACCGCCGCTACGAACGCCGGGCCGACCACTTCGCGCCCTTCGTCGCCATCGCCGCAGCCCTCATCTGCTACCGCCGGCTCACCAAATGAGTCGACTTCTAAGGCGGGGCTGTGGAGGTCGGTTCAGTTCCCGGAGTCCGCCTCGGCGGCCTGCACATCCGCGGCCTCGGCCGTGGCGGACCAGCTCGCCAGCAGATTCAGGGCGTCCTCGGCCACGGAGCCGGGGGCCGCGTTGTACAACGCCACGACCAGCCCCGAGCCGTCCGGCAGGTTCATCGATTCGAAGTTGAGCTCCAGCTCGCCGACGACCGGATGCCGGAGGCGTTTCGTCCCCTCATGGAAGACGTGTACGTCGTGGGCGCCCCACATCACGCGGAAGGCGTCGCTGCGGGTCGACAGCTCACCGATCAGGTTCGACAACTCGCGGTCGTACGGGTTCTTGCCCGCCTCGATCCGCAGCGCGCCCACAGCGCCCTTGGCGATGCGTTCCCAGTCGACGTAGAACCGCCGGGCCGCGGGGCTGAGGAACACGAACCGCACGGTGTTCGCCCCGCAGACCGGATCGGCGTACATCTCCGAGAACAGTGCGCGACCGAGCGGGTTGGCGACCAGAATGTCGAATCGGTGGTTCTTAACGAACGCCGGCATGCCCGGCATCCCGTCAACGATGCGCTGCACGCTGGGCCGTACAGCCGGCCTGGCAGTCCGGCGCCGCACACGGGCGGGCGTCGTGTTCGCCGCTCGGGCCAGGTCGTACAAGTGCGTGCGCTCCGTGTCGTCGAGCCGCAGAGCCTGGGCCAGCGCTTCCAGGACGCTGTCGGAGACACCGCTGAGATTGCCGCGCTCCAGACGCGTGTAGTACTCGACGCTGACGCCCGCGAGCGTCGCGACCTCGTTCCTGCGGAGCCCGGCCACCCGGCGTTGGCCGTACACGGGCAGACCGGCCTGCTCGGGCGTGATCTTGTCACGGCGAGACTTCAGGAACGCACTGATTTCGGCGCGGTTGTCCATAAGGCCAGGGTAGGTTCGCCGCACATGGACTGAGAGACCCTGTCATTACCCCTCACAGCAGTAACCCCCCACGTCAGCCCCTTCCGGTAGCGGAGTCGCAGGTCATCCCTGAAGGAGCAGTGCCGGTCAAGGCGCGGTGGTGGTGGGTGTGAGCCGCGGGTCTTGCGGTCGGGGCGGGTTTTTGGGCGTGCGAGGGTAGGGGGATGGTGTTCGGCCCCATCGGCAGCCTCGATGTGGGCAGGGCTCGTGGCTGCAGTCATCCCTTCGCCTTGGTCCTCCCGGGTGCGGGAGGGGGCATGGGGCGTTCCGAGCGCCTCAGGCCGGGTGCCGCCGTCGCGCCGGAAGGCCACATCGATCATGTGGAGGGAGTCGCGGACGGTGCCGGTGACACCGACGCCGTCCTGCCCGAGCCGTGAGGCGACATCACGCAGCGCCTGGTGCAGGGCCAGGGCATGCTCGGCCAGCAGCTGGCCGGGGTCTTCGGGCGCCGCCGCGAACTCCCGCAGCCCATAGGCCTTACGGATTTCCTCCTGATGCTCAAACGGCGTCGCCCGCCGCTCGGTGTACCGCGTGACCTGCGAGACATCCTCGATCGCCAGCTGCTCGGCCAGATAGGCCAGCACCTCGTCGGGCACGTCCAAGGGATCGGTCAGGAACCGGCCCACGAACCGGGCCGTCGTCACCTGAAGCGCGAACCCCAGACGGTTATGCACCCCCCGACGCTCAGCGATCAGCTTCCGATCCGCGTCGCCCAGGAAGAAGAACCGCTCCAGCTCCGCCCGCGACGGAACAGCCGTGAGCCGGCACGCCCGGATGAGTGTCCGGCTCGGCGGCGTCGTCATCGACGTCATCCTTGGCCGGCTCGGAGTCAGACGGTCTCACCCAACTGTTCGGCCAGCTGTTCCAGTCCACCCTTGATGAGTCGCCCGTACTCGTCGTCGCCGAGTGCGCCGATCCCGGCCCGAGCCTGCCGGAGGTGCTCGCGGGCGCGGTCGAGGTCGCCCAGCTTGCGGTAGCACTCACTCAGGTTCAGGTGCAACGACGGATACAGGGCGGCCACCGAAAGCGGCACCCCGGCCTGGGCCACCCGCTCATCCGTGATCAGGCCGACGGCGGCCAGCGCCCGCAGATCCCACATCAGCTCCTGGTGCACGTCCTCCTGCACATCGGCCATCGAGTGGGCAAGGACGCAGACATGCAGCGGGTCGCCTCGCTCGCCGCCGATGTCGTCCCAGATCTGCGCGAACAACTCGCGAGCTGCTTCGCGCCGGCCTTGATGGTGATGCAACTCCACCCCCTGGCCGATCCGGGTCATCGTCGGGTCGGCGGTCATGAGCGGCTCCCTCACGGTCGCAGGTGATCATGGTCAGCCTACTTGCTCTACGTCTCGTACAGACCTTCAAGCCGCTGACCAGCGAGAACGATCGGTACGGCGAGATCCAGTTGCGGACTGACCGTCGCCTGGATCAAACGACCGGAACAACGGTCATCCGCGCGTCAACTGGAGTCGGCTGCACGGATCACCGGAGTCGAGTGCATGCCGCTCACTCCTGCTGCTGGAGCTCCATGACGTCGGCGACCACGCAGCTGGCGTTGTCGGGACCGCCGGAGCCGTTGGCGAGGGCGATAAGTTCGCGGACCGCCTGCTGCGGCTCGCTGATCTCGGAGAGCACCCGGCGGATCTTCTCGGTCGGCACGACGGTCGACAGGCCGTCGGAGCAGAGCAGGTATCGGTCTCCCTGCTGAGCGTCGTGCAGGCGCATGTCAGGAGTGTCATCGGCTCCGTGGCCCAGGGCTCGAACCAGCAGCGACCGCTGGGGGTGGGAGGCGGCTTCTTCCGGGCTGATGCGTCCTTCCTCGACCATCGACTGCACCATGGTGTGGTCGTCGGTGATCTGGAACAGCCTTCCCTCGCGCAGGAGGTAGACGCGGGAGTCGCCGATGTGGACGACGGCCAGTTGCGAGCCGGTCCAGAGCATTGCGGTGAGTGTCGTGCCGGCCGCTTCGGAAGCGGGGTCGACCCCGGCGATGCCGTTGACGGCCTGCTTGGCCTGTTCGACGGCGTCTTCGAGGACGTTGAGGAGGTTGCCCGCCGGGATGGTCTCGGTTTCGAGGTGCTTGAGCGCGTCGACGGCGGCCGCGCTGGCTGGGGCTCCTTGATTGCCGTAGCCGTCGGCGACGGCGAGCAGGCGGGTCCCGGCGTAGGCGGTGTCCTGGTTGCTCTCGCGGACCAGGCCCGTGTCGGACAGTGCGGCGTAACGGATTCCCAGAGGCTTAGCGGTCGAAGACATGGCAGGGTCCTTCCATGACAGGTGGTCGATGAGGAAGGCGGCCAGGTCCCGCCGTGCGGCGGTGTCGGCCTCGACCTGGACCCAGAACGTGCGGATCTCCTGGGCCGCCGGGCCCGCATCCAGCGTGCAGACGCGCTGGATGCGCGCCAGCGGCATCCCCAGGCGGCGAAGCCAAGCGACCAGCCGGGCCTGATCCAGCTGCTCCAGTGCGTACAGGCGGTATCCGGTCACCGGGTCGACGCGGGCGGGGGTCAGCAGGCCGAGCTCGTCGTAGAGACGCAGCGCCTTCGGCGACAGCCGGGACGCCTTCGCGAATGCCCCGATGGTCAGCAACCCCATGCTCGCTCCTCCTCATGCCGAGCACATCGCCCGGCCCCACCTATGCTGTGGCCTCCCCCGAGGTGAAGGTCAACCAACGATTTCGGGAGGAGCGTGGTCGGCCCTCAGGAGCTTGGCATACTGGGTCTTTTCGTCGGAGCGGGTCATGGGGCGGCCGAGGCCTACCGGGTGTACTCCGAGTTCAGCAGAGCGGTGGCGATGGTCACCTGCACCGGTTCGAGGGCGGTCCTGCCGTCCTCGATGTCCCACAGGGCGTTCTGCAGGACACGGCCGAGCGTCCAGCCGGCGGCCCGCTTCCGGTCCAGGCCGAGGGCCTCGGTCAGCAGGTCGAAGCGGTGCAGCGCCGTGCGCCCGACGTCGCCCGCCGCCACCACGTCCCAGCGGCAGTCCAGCGCCGGCAGCAGGTCGAAGCCGGGGTCGCCGGCCAGGGGCTCGGGGTCGATGGCCAGCCACGGCTCGCGCTGCCCGGCCAGGACGTTGCCGTCGTGCAGGTCCCAGTGCAGCAGGCGGTCGCCGCCCTCGCCGGCCAGCTCGGCGACGGCCGCGGCACAGGTGATCACCAGGCGCCGCTCGGCGGGGTCGCGCAGCGCCGGCACGGCCCTTGGGGCCTGGTCGAGCATGGTGGCGGCGATGCCGGACAGTCGCCGCAGCCCGGCGGGCGCGGGCACCGCGGTCAGGCGGCCCATCAGGCCGGCCAGGATGCGCATGGCGGCGTCATCGTCGGGGAGGGCGGACAACGGGCGCGTCGCGTCCAGCCGTTCCAGCAGCTGCGCGCCGCTGTCCGGGTCGTGGTCGAGCAGGCGCACGACGCCGTCGCCGTTCCATGCCCGCAGGCCGGCGGCCACACCGGCGGTCTCCTCGCGTACCTGTTGGAGCTTGAGGACGGCGGGCGCGCCGCCGGCCTGCAGCACGGGCAGGACGAGCGAGGCCATGCCGTACGCGGCCGGGCCGTCCGGCCGCAGCTCCCAGCGCCGTAGCAGCTCGCCGCCGAGGTGGGGCAGCCTGGCGACCCAGGCGCGTGCCTCGGGGTCCTGGCCCCCGTAGGAGGCCGCGAACACCTCGGGGACGTCGATGGGGATCGACGTGGTCATCTCTCTCCTCAGCTTATGAAATCTACATTGTAAAGGGCGTGAGTCGTTTTCAAAATGATCAACACCTTTCATTCAACCCTGCGCCGACGGCGAACGGGCGCCTCGGGATGCGCTGTCCCGGCGTACGGTCCACGGCATGATGATCGACGATTACGGGATCGCCTACGACGAGGCGGGGCCCTCCCGGGACGACGCTGTGGTGTTCGTGCACGCCGGGGTGGCGGATCGGCGCATGTGGGAGCACCAGTTCCGGGCGCTGTCCGACCGGTATCGGGTGATCCGCTACGACTGGCGGGGCCACGGCGAGTCCGCGGACGCCGACAGCGAGGTGTGCCACCACGAGGACCTGCTGGCGGTGCTCGACGCGCTGAAGGTGCGCACCGCGGTACTCGTGGGGTGTTCGATGGGCGGCGCGTACGCCGTCGAGGCCGCGCTGGCGGCGCCGGAGCGGGTGGCGGGGCTGGTGTTGTGCGGCTCGGGCCTGGCGGGGCATGGGTGGCCGGCGTCGATGGTGGAGCAGGCGCGTGAGCGGGTGCACAGCGCGGTGCCCGCCGACCGGCTGGCGCGTTACCGGCGTGGCGGGGTGGCGGATGTGGACGCTGGTGACGTGCTGGCGATGGCGCGGGCGCACACGTTGTGGCAGGTGGCGGGTCCGGAGCGGGGGCGGGCGGATCTGGAGGACGGGGTGTGGGAGGCGGCGGTGGAGATGTGCCGTCTGGTGTTCGCGCGGTCGTGGGGCGGGCCGCCGGTGGTGGAGCGGGGGCTCGTGCCGGCGGCGGCGGGGCGGTTGGGGGAGATCGCGGTGCCGGCGTTGGTGGTGAACGGGTTGTCGGATGTGGCGGGGATCCAGGAGGTGGCGGGTCTGCTGGCCGGGGGGATCGCGGGGGCGCGGCGGGTGGATCTGCCGGAGACGGGACATCTGGCTCCGCTGGAGCGGCCGGTGGAGGTGACGCGGTTGCTGGAAGGGTTCCTGGTGGAGGTGCTGGCGGCCCGGTAGGGGGCCGGGGTGGACTCTCCCATGGGGGGAGAGGCCATGCTGTGGGGCGTGGACGAGGATCTGCTGCCGATCGGGGTGTTCGCCCGGTTGGGCCGCTTGAGTGTCAAGCAGTTGCGGCATTACGGCGAGCTGGGGTTGCTGGTGCCGGCGTGGGTGGATCCGGTGACGGGTTATCGGTATTACCGGGCGTCGCAGGCGCGGGAGGCGTTGTCGATCGGGTTGTTGCGGTCGATGGACGTGCCGCTGGCGGTGGTGGCGGAGGTGTTGTCGGGGTCGCCGGAGGCGCTGGAGTCGGTGCGGGAGGAGTTGGAGGCGGAGCTGGCGCGGCGTCGCCGTACGTTGGCGTCGCTGGAGGTGGTGCTGGAGCGGGGGTTGCCGTCGGCTTCGGTGCGGGTGGTGGTGGAGCCGGCGTGCCGGGCCGTGGTGGTGCGGGAGCGGGCGCTGGATGTGGGTGGTGTGGCGCGGGCGACGTCGGCGGCGGTGGAGCGGCTGTCGCCGTTGGCGCGGGCCGTCGCGGGGGCGTCGGATCCTGTGCGGTTGGTGGGGTTGTTCCCGCTGGAGCTGGACGAGCCGTTCGACGTGGCGGTGGCGCTGGTCGTGGATGGGGCGGTGGCGGGGGTTCTGCCTGGTGGTGCGCGGTTGGAGGTGCTGGCCGGGGGTGCGTTCGCGTGTGCGACGCATGTGGGTCCGTATGACCAGATCGGCCTGACCGCTCATGCGGTGCTTGCGTGGTGCGCGGAGCGGCGTCTGGCGGTGCGGGGGCCGATTCGTGAGGTGTACGTGTCGGATCCGGCTGTCACGTCGCCTGATCAGCTTGTTACTCATCTGATGATTCCTCTGGAGGAGGAGCCGTGAAGGTTGACCTGAAGACGTATGGTCCTGCGACGTGCCTGAGCGTCACGGGAATGGGGGAGCCGGGCGGGGCGGAGCATCTGGCGGCGATCGGTGCGCTGTATGCCGTGGCCGGTGGGATGGGTGGGCCGGCGGGTCCGTTGGAGGGCTTGTGGTGGGTGGAGGAGGAACGGCCGGGGCTGGAGGTGGCGCGGGAGCTGTGGCGCTGGCATCTGATGTTGCCGCTGGCGGGGGTTCCGGAGCCGGGGGTCGTGGAGGCGGCTCGTGAGGCGGTGCGGGTGCCGAGGTCGGCGGTGGATCGGGTGCGGGTGGTGACGTACACGGAGGGGGAGTGTGTGGAGGCCCTGCATGTGGGGCCGTTCAGTGAGGAGTATGTGACGTTGCAGGTCATGGAGGAGTTCATGGCGGAGCGGGGGCTGGTGCCGAACGGGCCGCATCACGAGGTGTATCTGACGGCGTTCGATGATCCGGAGCCGCGGACGGTGTTGCGTCAGCCGGTGCGTCGGGGCTGAGCCGGGCGATAACTATAACGGTATTTCTATACCGAGTTATAGACTGGATGCATGGTACGGCCACCGCTGACACCCGAAGAGCGGCTCCGTGGCGAGGAGCTCGGCCTGACCCTGCGTCAGGCCCGGGGTGAGCGCAGCATCGTCGAGGTCGCCGCCGCGGCGGGCATGTCGGCCGAGACGCTTCGTAAGATCGAGACCGGGCGCATCGCCACGCCGGCGTTCTTCACCATCGCCGCCCTGGCCGACGTGCTCGGCGTCTCCCTGGACCACCTGTCGGACCACCTGTCGGACCGGTTCGCGGGTCGTGTCACCCCGGCCGTGCCGGGGTGAGAGCGGGGGAGCGGCGTCCCGCGGGGGGACGGTCACCCGATCACCTTGCCCACAAAGGCGATCAGGTTCGCGCGGGTGCGGGCGATCTTCTCCGCCGGGGTGAGGGACTCCTCGATGGCGCCGTCTCCCGCGGCCTGCTTCTTGCCGCGCGCGTACAGGGAGCAGGCGAGGTCGGTGCACAGGTACTGCCCGACCGAGTTGCCCTGGCGGCCGGCCTCGCCGGTGCGGCGGGCGGTCATCAGCGCCACTCCGCCGCTGGTGTGCGTGGTCAGGCACAGTGAGCACATGCTGCGTGCGGTGAAGCCGCGTGAGGCGGCGGAGGTGACCCGCAGCGCGATCCCGACGAGGCCGCCGTCGTGGCCGGCGACGAGGTAGGCGCGTTCGGGGGCGCCCGGGTCTCGCCATCCGAGGAAGTCGAGGTCGTTCCAGGGGCTGTCGGTGAAGTCCTTGGGGAGGTTGAGGCGTTTGGTCTCGCCCTTGGAGCAGTTGACGAATGACGTGCGGATATCGCGTTCGGTGAGGGGTTCCATGGGCGGGGAGGCTAGCCGCCCTTAAGGGTAGTATGCAAATACTTAAACCCTGTAAGTAAGGCGAGGAGGGCACGTGGCACGTGCGGGGGTGACCGCGGAGCGCCTGACCCGGGCGGCGGCGGACCTGGCGGACGAGATCGGCTTCCACAACGTGACCGTCTCGGCGCTGGCGCGCGGCTTCGGCGTCAAACCGGCAGCCCTGTACGCGCACGTCCAGGACGCGCAGGACCTGCGGATCAGGGTGGGGGGACTGGCCCTGACGGAGCTCGCCGACAGGGTCGGCGAAGCGCTGGCGGGCCGCGCGGGCAAGGACGCGCTGGTGGCCTTCGCCAACGCCTACCGCGACTACGCCCGGGAGTTCCCGGGCCGGTACGCCGCGGCACAGCTCCAGCTCGACCCGGAGACGGTGACCGCCGCCACCGCTTCCTCCGGCTCCGCCGCCACTGCTTCCCCCGGCTCCGCGGCCGGTGCGGCCGTCAGCCCCGCGGTCGGTGCCGCCGTCAGCGCCGCCCGCCGGCACGCGGAGCTGACGCGGGCGATCCTGCGCGGGTACGGGCTGTCCGAGCCCGACCAGACCGACGCGGTACGGATGGTGAACAGCACGCTGCACGGATACGTGAGCCTGGAGACGGCGGGCCAGTTCCGCCATCACCCGCGCGAGGTGGAGCTGTCGTGGGCACGAACCCTGGACGCCCTCGACACGGTCCTCAGGCACTGGCCGCCGGCCTGACGAGCGCCCCACCCCACCTGCCGGGCACGGTGAACGAGCCCGGCAGGTGGGCCCGCCGGGCCGCTCAGCCGCCGCGGTTGTGGTCGCGCAGCAGCGGGTGGACGCGCATCGCCACCTCCAGCTCACCCGGCAGCTCGTCGCGGTAGCGGCCGAGCGTGGACAGGTCGCTGTGGCCCAGCACCCTGCGCACCGCGTCCATGTCGACGGCGTCGGCCAGCAGATGGGTGGCCGTGGTGTGCCGTAACCCGTGAGGTGTGACCGAGCGGCGCTGTGCGGGGTCGACCAGTGCCTGTACCCGGTCGATCACCCCCTGGACCGCGCCCCGGGCCAGGCGCCGCCCGCGCCAAGACAGCAGCAGCGCCTTGGCGTCGGAGCCGGTGGCCTTGCCCGACACCAGCGGCCGGCCCCGCTCCAGGTAGGCGTCGAGCGCTTCGGCGACGGCCTGCGGCAGCGGCACGTCGCGGGTGCGGCCGCCCTTGCCGAAGATGCGCCAGTAGCGGACGCCGTCGTTGGTGTAGAAGTCCTCCACGTTGGCGCGCACCAGCTCCGAGACGCGTGGCCCCATCGTGGACAGCAGCAGCACGATCAGCGCGTCGCGCGGCTCCATGCGCTGGTCGCGGCGTCCCTCGCGGGGCGCCTCCTCCAGTGAGCGGGCCGCGCCGATCAGGCCCTGGGCCTGCTCGCGGGTCAGCGCCCGCCGCTCCGGCCGCAGCCCGTCGCGCTGGCGTGCGGTGATCGTGGAGACGGTCATCGGGTCGAGCTGCACCCATCCGGCCAGCAGGGCGTGCTTGAACAGCGCCGACACCGAGCGGCGGAAGCGGGCCTGCGACGACGGCGACTGCCCCCGCGAGCCGCCCCCGCCCACCCTCGCACCGTCACCCGAGCCCGAGCCCGTGCCCGCGCCTGTGCCTGTGCGTCTGCCGTCGGGCTTGCGGGCGAAGGCCAGCAGCACCGCGTCGATGTCCTGCCCCGTCAGGTCGTCCAGCACCCGGTCGCCGCCGGCCAGGTCGACCAGCGTGGCCACGTCGCGGGCGTACACCTCCGCGGTGGCGGGGGACAGGGCCCCCGTCAGCGTCCGGGCCCGCACCAGCTCCACGTAGCGGTCCGCCGCCTCCGCCACCGTCACCCGTTCGAGCTCCGCAGGCCGCACCGTCCCCCTCCTCGCCTCGTGACGTCAGGCCGTACGACCAGCGGGGTCGTACGGCCTGACGCAAGATCCACAGGAGACGGTAGCGGCCGCCACCGACAGAAAACTCAGATGTCGCGGAAGGTCTCGATGCGCGCCCCGAGCGCGTTGAGCCGCTCGGCCAGATCCTCGTACCCGCGGTTGATCACGTACACGTTGCGCAGCACCGAGGTGCCCTCGGCGGCCATCATGGCCAGCAGCACCACCACGGCCGGGCGCAGCGCCGGCGGGCACATCATCTCGGCGCTGCGCCAGCGGGTGGGGCCCTCCACCAGTACCCGGTGCGGGTCGAGCAGCTTGACCGAGGCGCCCAGGCGGGTCAGCTCGGTCAGGTAGATGGCGCGGTTGTCGTAGACCCAGTCGTGGATGAGGGTGGAGCCCTGCGCGGCGGCGGCGATCGCGGCGAAGAACGGCACGTTGTCGATGTTGAGGCCGGGGAACGGCATCGGGTGGATCTTGTCGATGGGGGAGACGAGCTTGGAGGGCCGCACGGTGAGGTCGACCAGGCGGGTGCGGCCGTTGGCGGCCGGGTACTCCGCGCCGCGGTCGTGGTCGAGGCCCATCTCCTCCAGCACGGCCAGCTCGATCTCCAGGAACTCCACCGGCACCCGGCAGATCGTCAGCTCCGAGGAGGTGACGACGGCGGCCGCGAGCAGGCTCATGGCCTCCACCGGGTCCTCGGAGGGGGAGTAGTCGACGTCGCGCTCGATGGTGGCCAGGCCGTGGACGGTGAGCGTGGTGGTGCCGATGCCCTCCACCCGCACGCCGAGCTGCTCCAGGAAGAAGCACAGGTCCTGGACCATGTAGTTGGAGGAGGCGTTGCGGATCACCGTGATCCCGTCGTGGCGGGCGGCGGCCAGCAGGGCGTTCTCGGTGACGGTGTCGCCGCGCTCGGTCAGCACGATGGGCCGGGCGGGGGCCGCGCCGCGGTCGACGCGGGCGTGGTAGAAGCCGCCGGTCGCGGTGATGTCGAGGCCGAAGTGCTTGAGCGCCGACATGTGCGGCTGCACGGTACGGGTGCCGAGGTCGCAGCCGCCCGCGTACGGGATCTGGAACTGGTCGGTGCGGTGCATGAGCGGGCCCAGGAACATGATGACGCTCCTGGTGCGGCGGGCGGCGTCGGTGTCCATGGACTCCAGCTCCAGCCGGGCCGGGGGCACGATCTCCAGGTCGTTGCCCTCGTTGATCCAGCGGGCGCGTACCCCGATGGAGGCGAGGACCTCCAGGATGCGGTAGACCTCCTCGATGCGCGCCACCTTGCGCAGGATCGTCCGGCCGGAGTTGAGCAGGGAGGCGCACAGCAGGGCGACGCAGGCGTTCTTGGAGGTCTTGACGTCGATGCTGCCCGACAGGGGGCGGCCGCCGACGACCCGCAGGTGCATGGGGCCGGCGTAGCCCAGGGAGACGATCTCGCTGTCGAGGGCCTCCCCGATGCGGGCGATCATCTCAAGACTGATGTTCTGGTTGCCGCGCTCGATGCGGTTGACCGCGCTCTGGCTGGTGGCCAGGGCGTCGGCCAGTTGGAGCTGGGTCCATCCGCGGTGCTGGCGCGCGTCCCGAATCAACCGGCCGATCCGCACAAGGTAGTCATCTGTCACAACAGCAGACCATATCTCACATATGAGATGGGATCGCTTCTGCCCCCGCCGACGCGCCGGACAACTCCCGATGCGCCGCCACGTTGTCCGGCGTCGCCTCAGGCTTGCGCTTGCCCACGAACGCGCGCCGCGCCTCGGCGAAGCCGTGCCGGTCGTCGAACATGTCCCGGCTCATCTCCGCCAGCTCCTCCACCCGGTAGGCGTCCAGCGGCTTGCGCCGCTCGTCCTCCTCCCGCTGCGCGCGCCGCGCCGCCAGCAGCCTGCCGTACGACGGGTCGTGCGCCAGCCGCTCGGCGTAGTCCAGCACCGCCCGCTCGAACTCCAGCCGCGAGCCGGGCAGCACCTCGTCGGCCAGCCCGAGCCCGGCCGCGTCCACCGCGCCCACCGGCAGCGCGTCCTGCGTCAGCCGCCGGGCCGCCGCCGCGCCGACCCTGCGCGGCAGCGTGTACGTCCAGTACTCCGAGCCGAACAGCCCCATCGTGCGGTAGTGCGGGTTCAGCACCACGCCCGCGCGCACCAGCACCCGGTCGGCGCCCAGCCCCATCATCACGCCGCCCGCGCCCGCGTTGCCGCCGACCGACGTCACCACCAGCTGCCCCGTGCACGCCACGATCTCCCGGCACACCTGGTTGATGGCGTTGATGTTGCGCCACGCCTCCATCTCCGGGTGCCGCGACGCCTCGATCACGTTCAGGTGGATGCCGTTGGAGAACACCTCGCCGCCGCGCACCACCAGCACCCGGGTGTCCTGCGCCACGGCGTAGCGCAGCGCGGAGGCCAGCCGGTGGCACTGCTCGCTGGACATCGCGCCGTTGTAGAAGTCGAAGCTCACCACGCCGACGCTGTCGCTGCGGTCGTAGGTGATCTCGCTGTAGCCGGCGCGTTCCTCCGCCCCGGCGGCGAGCTCGCCCAGCACCGTGACCGCCGGCAGCTTCACCGCGCCCGGCTCGTCCCGCCGCAGGTGCCCCACCCACACCGAGCCGTCGCCGGTGTGCACCAGCACCGCGCCCTCACGCCGGCCGGCCACCGTGCCCGGCCGGCCGCTGATCGCCGGCCCGCGGTAGACGTCGAAGACCCGCATCGGCGTCTCGCCCAGCACGGTCCGTCCGCCGGGCGCGCCGTCGGCGGCCCGTACCCGCCGCAGCACCGCGTCGGTCGGCTCCTCCCAGGAGAACTCGCGGTCGGCGTGCCGCATCGAAGGGCGCAGCCGTCCCACGACCTCCGGCCGCCGGTAGTCCAGGGGCGCCGGCGTGAACGACGGGTCGGCCGCCTTGGCCGCCACCTCCACCACCAGCTCCACCGCGGCGTCGGCCACCGGCCCGTTGTACAGCGCCGACTTGCGGGGCGGCTCGGCCGGCATCGGGAACATGCGGTATCCCCAGATGGGGCCCGCGTCCATCTCCTCCACCGCCTGCAACGCCGTCACGCCCCAGCGGGGCTCGCCGTCGAGGATCGCCCAGTCCAGCGAGGAGGGTCCGCGGTCGCCGGGCGGGCCCGGGTGGATGATGATCGTGCGCTGCGTCCGCCACAGCGGCGAGGGCACCTTCTCCTTCAGGAACGGGCAGATGACCAGGTCGGGCTTGGCCAGCTGGACGGCCTCCAGCATGACCCGCTCCGACAGGGCCAGCTCGACGGTGACGTCGTGGCCGGCCCGGCGCAGCTCCAGCCAGGCGCGCTGGGTCAGGCCGTTGAACGAGGAGCAGAGCAGCAGGATACGCAACGCGGACTTCCTTCGGGTGTTCGTCACATCAAGGGGGAGGGGGCCGCTGGTGGGGCGGGCCCGCACGGGCCGGGGGTTGTCAGCGGGGGCCGGGGTGTCAGCGTGGGATGGTCGCGCGGCCGTCCCAGCGTTCCCGGGCGTTTAAGACAGTCCCATATGTCCCGTACATGCATCGATGCTGACATGTCCAGGCAAGTACTGCTGACATAACCCCGCAGAAAGCCGCGACATGCGGCACCAAAAATCCACAAATGTCCGGGTTTTTGGTGGGCGGGCACCCCGCCACCACCCCCGCCGGCCCCTCCACCCCACACCCGCCGCAGAGCCGAAGTCGCCCACGGTCCGTACCCCACCCACCCCCACCCCGTCACCGAACCCGGGGGGGAGGCCCCCAACCCCGACACCCCCCATGAACGACGCCCACGTGTACAGTGTTCACCCGCGCGCGGCACGACCACCCGCCCGCGCCCGAGGAGGAACCATGGGCCAGCGGCGCACCCAAGTCCTGCACACCGCCATCGACCTGCTCGACGAGGTCGGCCTCGACGGCCTCACCATGCGCCTGCTCGCCGACCGCCTCGGCGTCCGCGCCAGCGCCCTCTACCGCCACTACCCGAGCAAACAAGCCCTGCTCGACGCCATGGTCGCCCACCTCGTCACCCCACCCGACGCCGGCGCCACCCTCGACGGCCCCTGGGACCACCAGCTACGCGCCGTCGCCCACGGCATCCGCCACCTCATGCTCGCCCACCGCGACGGCGCCCGCCTCATCGCCGGCTTCCACGACCCCGGCGAGCACGCCGTGGCCTCCTCCCACCACCTCATCAACACCCTCACCACCGCCGGCGCACCCCCCACCACCGCGGCCGTCGCCGTCGACACCGTCCTGGCCTACGTCAACGGCTACACCACCCAGGAACAGGCCCGCGCCACCGACCCCGGCGCCCCGCCCCGCCCCGCCCGCAACGCGACCAGGCCTTCCACGACGGCCTCGACCTCATCATCACCGGCATCCGCACCCACCTGACCACCACAAAGCCCCCCGCCTAGCACACCAGCCCCACCCCGGCCAGCGACACCCCCACCACCACCGCCGTCGCCAACCCGCCCAGCACCACAGCCCGGCGACCCGTCCGCGCCAGCACCCGCAACCGCACCGCCGCCCCCATCGCGAACAACGCCGCCGCGAACAACACCATCTGCGCACTCCTCAACGGAGCCAGCCACCCGACCGGCACGACCCCCGCACTACGCAACCCCACCATCACCAAGAACCCCATCACGAACAACGGCAGCACCGGCGCCCTCCCACCACCACCCGAAGGCCCCTCCACCCGGCGCCGCCACACCCCCACACCCGCGATCAACGGCGCCAGCAACACCACCCTGGTCAGCTTCACCACCACCGCCACCCCCAAAGCCGCCGAACCCGCCGTCTGCGCCGTCGCCACCACCTGCGCCACCTCATGCACACTCGCCCCCACCCACACCCCGAACCCCTCCGCCGGCAACCCCAGAACACCCCCCGCCAGCGGCAACACCACCATCGCCAGCGACCCGTACAACGTCACCAGAGCGACCGCCGTCACCACGTCCTCCTTCGCCCCGCCCACCACCCCCTCCATCGCCGCGACCGCCGCCGCCCCGCAGATGGAGAACCCCGTCGCCACCAGAACCGACAACCCCCGCCCCAAACCCAGCCGGCACCCCACCCACCACGTCACCGAGAACGTCACCGCCACCGTCGCCACCACCAGCAGCAACACCGGCAACCCCAACGCCACCACATCCGACACCGCCAGCTGCGCCCCCAACAGCACCACACCCACCCGCAGCAACCGGCGCGCCGCGAACGCCAGACCCGGCTCCAAAGCCGCCCCCCGCACCCCCAGATTCGTCAGCGCAGCCCCCAGGACCACCGCCGCCACCAACGGGCTCACCGCCGGAACCAGCGCATTCACCACGACCGCCACCAGCACACCGGCCGACACCACCACAAGCCCCGGCACGAGCGAACCAGCGCCACGCGCCCGCCGGACAGACACCACCATGCGACGGATTGTCTCCACCCACCACACGCCCCGGTAGCCGCCGAACACGCACCGCGTCATACGGTGAACGCATGACCCGCCGGTGGCCCGACCTCGAAAGCCTCGCCCTGCTCATCACCGTCGCCGACCAAGGAAGCCTCGGCAAAGCCGCCACACTCCACGGCATCACCCAGGCATCGGCCAGCCGCCGCCTCGACACCCTCGAACGCGAACTCGGCCTGCCCCTCCTGCACCGCACCACCACCGGCTCACGCCTGACCCCCCAAGGCCACCTCGTCCTGGACTGGGCCCGCGCCACCCTCACCGCCGCCGACGACCTGCTCACCGGCGTGCAAACCCTGCGCCGCCACCGCGACACCCGCATCCGCGTCGCGGCCAGCATGACCATCGCCGAATACCTGCTGCCCGGCTGGCTCGTCGCCCTGCGCCGCGACCACCCCGACGCCGAAGTGGACGTCCAGGTCGTCAACTCCGAAGTCGTCTGCCGGCTGGCCCAGCACGGCGACATCGACGTCGGCTTCATCGAATCCCCGTCCGTGCCCCCAGGACTCACCGCCCGCACCATCACCTCCGACCGGCTCGTCGTCGTCGTGGCCCCCCGCCACCCCTGGACCCGCCGCCGCACCCCCCTGCACCTGGCCGACCTCGCCGCCACACCCCTGGTGGTACGCGAACCCGGATCCGGCACCCGCCACGCCCTCGACCGCGTCGCCACCGGCCCCGACGTCGCCCCACCCGCCCTGGAACTGGCCTCCAACGCCGCGGTCAAGGTCGCCGTCCAGTCGGGAGTGGCCCCCGCCGTCCTCAGCGTCCTGGCCGTCACCGCCGAACTACGCGAAGGACGACTCGTCGAGATCCCCGTCACGGACCTCGACCTGCGGCGCCCCCTGCTCGCCGTCTGGCGCGACCGCTCCCGGCCGCCCCGCGCCGCCGCCGAGCTCGTCCGCCTGGCCCGCGCCACCACCACCGCACACCGGGGGAGCGGGTAGAGCCTTGCAATAATTTACACAAGCGGATAACTTTACTCACGTGGATAAAAAAGTGTGGACCCGCGTCCGAGCGCTCTTCATCACCGTCCTGATCATCTCCCTCGCCACCCTCGCCGCCGCACCCCTGCTCGGCGCGAACTGGGTGGTCTGGCTCCGCGGGGGAGCGGTGGCCGCCGCAGCCGCCTGGCTCCTCGCCCTCACCGCACACGCCGCCGCCGGCAAACGCTCCGCCTACCTGCGCATCCGCCTCATCACCACCATCGCCCCCATCGGCATCGCCCTCATCGTGACCGTGCCCGACAACGGCTACCCCCCATGGATGAAAGCCGAACAGGCACTGGTCGGCCTCCTCCTGGCCGCCGTCGCGATCATCGTCAACCGCCCCCGCGTACGACAGGCGTACCCCAGGCGTGGCAAGCTGGGCTGACCATGGAAAGGCCCGCAGGCCGGCAGGCGGCCACCGAGGCGCGCAAAGCGCAGATCGCCACGGCGACCATCACCGTCCTGGCCCGGCGCGGCTACGCCGCCACCACCTTCGAAGCCATCTGCGAACAGGCGGGCCTCAGCAGCAAACGCCTCATCTCCTACCACTTCGCCAGCAAGGACGAGCTGTTCGCGGCCGTCGTACGCCAGGTCGTCCAGGACGCCGCCGCCTTCATGAGGCCCGCCCTGGACGCCGCCGACGGAGCCCGCGCCCAGCTGGAGGCGTTCATCCGGGCGAACATCGCCTTCATCGCCGCCAACCCCGACCACGTGCGGGCCGTGCAGCAGCTCGCTCACCACGGCACGCCGGTGGGGCAGGACGAGAGCGAGGCGGCGGTCGACCGGCTCGCGGAGCTGCTGGCCGGCGGGCAGCGCACCGGCTCCTTCCGGCCGTTCGAGCCCCGGCTGATGGCCGCGACGGTGCGTTCGGCCATCGACGGGGCGGCCGGCCGGCTGGCCGAGGGCATGGACGCGCGGCTGTGCGCGGACGAGCTGGCCGAGACGTTCGACCGCGCCACGCGAGCCTGACGGCAGGCCGTTCGCCGCGTCCGGCGGGACCGGAATCATACCGAACAGAACCCACCTTCTGTCCGGTATGGGATATTTTCCGGCTGTATGGGGTGGTCAGAGGCGGTTGACGAAGCGGGTGGCCGCACGGTGGCTCATGCCGGTCTCGCCGCGCACCAGGAAGACGGCTTCCTGGATCTGACCCATGGCCTTCAGCTCGCGCGCCTGGTCGACCAGGTCGGTGCTGGGGGCCAGGCGGTTACGGGGCCGCTGGGTGAGGCGGACCGCCAGGATGATCAGGTAGATGATCGCTACGGTGATGACGGCTGTGAGCGCGATGAGGCCCGGGGTGGAGATCGCCAGGCTGAGCATGGACTGATCGTAACGCGCCGGCGCCGCCTGCGTCAGGGCGGGTGGTCAGAGCTCGCCCTCATGCGCCACCTGGATGCTGTCGACGAAGGCGACGGCTTCGTCGTGACCCATGCCGGTCTCGCCGCGTACGAGGAAGACGGCCTGATCGGCGCGGCCGTCGCTCTTGAGCCGTCGTACGCGGGTGGCCAGGTCGGCAGCCGGCCCGGCGGGCTGCTGAAGGGCGGGGCCCTGGAGGGCGGGATGGCGGATGGGGCGGCCGTGGGCGAGGCCGTCGACGGCGAGCTTGGCGTCCCTGAGGCTCATGCCGGTGTGGGTGCGCAGGACCTTGATCGCCTCGATCTTCTTGCCGGCGGCCGCCAGGTGGCGGATGCGTGCGTCCACCTCCTGCGGGCCGACGGCCGGCTCCACGGGCCGGCGCGCGGCGCGTGCGGCGGCGAAGACGATGATCGCGACGGCGAGGAGGGCGAGGCAGAGCATGAACAAGAGCTCTGGGAGGCCGAGGTTCATGTCCTCATCCTAGGCAGGCTGAATGCTGCGTGATCGCGACATGTCCGAATGCTCGATAATGAACATTATGTCAAGTAAGTCGGGTTGTGACGGTGCGTGGTCATGACGGAACGCTTGACCATCGGTGAATTTCCTGTCCCCCGGCGCCTGTGGCGTTTAGGGTGGGAAGCCTGCTATCGCGCCGCGAGAGGAGCAGCACGTGGGGACCGAATCTGTTTTATGTCCGGTGTGTCAGGGGGTTCTGCCGGCCTCCGGCCGGGAATCGTACACCGCCCTGCGGGGCCGGTTGATCGTGACGAACGGTTACTGCGCAGGTGGGTGCGAGGAACGGCGGGCCGCCACGGAGCCGATCCGGCGGATGCCGCGTCAGGCTCCGGCGATGCCCGGCGCGGGTCAGGTTCCCGCGGGTGGCGGGGCGATGGCGCCGGTCCCCCAGGGTGCGGCGCCGCAGCACGCCCCGCAGGCGCACGGCGTTCCGGGGCACGGCGGTTCGGGGCATGGCGTTCCGGGGCATGGCGGGCAGTATGAGCCGTACGAGCAGGTGGCCGAGGCGCGGCTGGCGCCGGTCGTGCGGATCTCGGGCTGACGGTCCGGCACTGAGGCGCTGAGACACTGGGGCACTGAGGGTGTGTGGCCGCTGACGCGCCGTGGTGGGGCGTCCCGGGCGGTGGGTAGTGCCTGTCCCCTGCTTACTGGTGGCCTTCGGTGGTGTGCCAGTAGTCGCGGGTGCGTACGGCCAGGCCGTGGGTGTCGAAGGTGACGAAGACGCAGCCGGCGAGGGTGACGGGTGTGCCGTTGTCGTGGGCGTGGACGCGGAATTCGATGGCCGCGTGGTCGCCGTCGACGATGGGGGTGGCGAAGGTGACGTGGGGGTCGGTTTCGCCGGTGAAGGACCAGCGGATGTAGTCGGCGATGGCGCCTCTCCCCCGGTGTGGCGGGCGGAAGGGCATCGAGGTGTGTTCGGCGTCGTCGGCGTAGAGGGCGATGATGCTGTCGGCGTCGTGGTGCGTCCAGCCGTGTTGCCAGGTGTCGGCGAAGCGTTGTGCTGCGGTCCGCGGATCCATGCGGGTCATTGTGGCGGTTCCCGGGGTTGTGCGGTGCGGTCCGGGGGGTGCCACTCCCCCGGGTTCGCGTCTGCGGCTGAGCACGATCGGACACGGGCCCGAAGGCGGGCCGGAGTCGTGTTCGGTGGTCAGGGGGTGGGCGGCTCGTAGGGGCGGGTGGCGGTGACCGCGGTGAGCGGGATGGGGCCGTAGACGTGGGGGAAGCCGTTCTCGACGCGGACGTCCAGGCCGGTGGGGTCGATCTCCAGCACCAGGAGCGGCTCGGTGACGCCGGCGTAGAAGGCGTCGTGGACGCCTTGGAGCTGGGCGGGGTCGCGGCTGCAGTGGATGAAGCCCTCCTGTTCGAGGGTGCGGCCGAGGGTGGAGACGCGGTAGTCGCCGGCGGTGCGGGCGGCGTGCCAGTCGGCGGCCAGGGCGAGGTGGAGGAGGGTCATGGGGTCCACTCGCTTTCGAGCATGGCGTAGATGACCTCGTCGGTCCATTCGCCCTTGACCTGCTCGTTGTGGACGAGGTGCGCCTCGCGGCGCATGCCGAGTTTCTCCAGGACGCGGGCGGAGGCGGTGTTGCGGCCGTCGAGGCGGCCGACGATGCGGTGCAGGCGCAGGCCCTCGAAGCCGAGGCGCAGGAGTTCGCGGGAGGCTTCGGGGGCGTAGCCGTGGCCGTGGTGGTCGGGGTTGAAGATGTAGCCGATCTCGCCTTGGCGGTGCTCTTTGCTCGTCCAGACGAGGATGACGGTGCCGATGAGCAGGCCGCTGTCGCGCAGGGTGACGGCGAGGTTGAGGGCGTCGCCTTCGTCGGCGATGGCGGTCCGGCTGATCTTGGTTTCGAGTCCGGTGCGGGCGGCGTCGAGGTCGCGGGCTTCCCAGTAGAGGTAGCGGGTGACGTCGGGCCGGGATTCGAAGGCGTGGACGGCGTCGAGGTCGGATGGGGTGAACGGGCGCAGGAGGAGACGCTCGGTGGTGAGGGGGTAGTCGGGTTTGAGCACGGAGGCAGTGTAGGGACGGGGGCTGGGGGGTGGCGAGTGGTTTGTGGTGTCCTGTGTCGGGTGCCGGGGGGCGATCAGGCTTCGCCATCTGGGGGGCTCTGGCGTGCGGCGCTCTTTCGGCGCGGCTTCGCCGAGCGGGGCGGGATGGTGCGCATGTGGTCGCGGACGACGGTGAGGACCCGGGCGAGGCTGTCGATGTCCGCGCGCGTGAGTGGCTGGAGGAAGAGTTGGCGCAGGACGTCGATGTGGCCGGGGAACACCTGGGCGAGCACGTTGCGTCCCGCCTGGGTGATGGTCACTGTCACGCCTCGGTCGTCCTCCGCTGACGGGCTGCGAGTGACGAGTCCGGCCTTTTCCAGCAGCCCCACCTGGTAGGTCAGGCCGCTGCGGCTGTATACGACCCCGTCTGCCAGCTCGGTCATGCGCCGGCTGCCGTCTGCTGCGTCCCCGAGTGTGGCCAGGAGCTGGAACTGGACGTAGCTGAGGTCGCCGGCGTCGCGCAGCTGCTGCTCCACCGTGTGACGCAGGAGGCTGCTCACCTCGATGAGCGCGAAGTACGCGCCGAGTTCGGCGGGGTCGAGCGGCGGAGGGGGCTCCTCTTCGGTCATGCCGTCATCGTACTTGCTTCGGGTTCGAAGCAGTGGTAGCTTCACCTCAGTGCTTCGAATTCGAAGCATGTTGGCGTTCCCGATGAAAGAAGTTCGTCATGAAGGCAGTGCGATTCCACGAGTACGGCGATGCTGATGTCCTGCGCTACGAGGACGTGACGCTGCCCGTCCCCGGCGCCGGCGAGGTTCGCGTCCGGGTCGCGGCGACGTCGTTCAACCCGGTCGACGCCGGTATCCGCAGCGGTGGCCTGCAGGGCCCGTTCCCGGTGACGCTCCCCCACACGCCCGGCATCGACGTCGCCGGAACGGTCGACGCGCTCGGTGAGGGCGTCGACGCGGTGGCGGTCGGTGACGAGGTCGTCGGATTCCTCCCGATGATCGGCGACGGCGCAGCCGCCGAGTACGTCATCGCGCCCGCCGAGGTCCTGGCGGCCGCGCCCAAGAGTGTGCCGCTCGCTGACGCGGCGGCCCTGCCGCTGGTGGGCCTGACCGCATGGCAGGCGCTGTTCGAACTCGGCGGGCTCACCGCCGGGCAGCGCGTGCTCATCACCGGCGCCGGAGGCGCTGTCGGTGCCTACGCGGTGCAGCTGGCGAAGAACGCCGGCGCGTACGTCATCGCCACGGCGAGCCCGCGCAGCGCGGAGCGGGTCCGGGCCGCCGGTGCCGACGAGGTGCTCGACCACACCGTGACCGACGTGGTGGATGCGGTGGGCGAGCCGGTCGACCTCTTGCTCAACCTCGCGCCGATCGAGCCCTCGCAGCTCGCCGACCAGGCCGCTCTCGTGCGGTCCGGCGGGGCCGTGGTCAACACCACGGTGTGGATGCAGGCGCCGAGCGACGAAGCGCGTCAGGTGCGCGGGCTCAACGTCTTCGTCCGGAGCGACGCCAAGCAACTCGCCGGTCTTGTGGCGGCGATCGACCGAGGTGAGCTTCGCATCGACATCAGCCGCCGGATCCGGCTCCAGGACCTGCCGGCGTTCCATGCGGAAGTGGCCGCCGGTGCCGTGTCCGGCAAGGTCGTCGTCCTTGCGCCGGCCGCCTGATCCCGCTCACCTCCACCTCGAAGGCCCACACGAACTCACGCGTTGCCCTCCACCCTCCAGCGCATTGCCCACGGGCCGGAAAGCTCCAGGCGGGCCATTCACGGGGTCGCCCGTTCGCGGGGTCCGCAGGCAGGTTCATGTGGGAGCGTCTGGGGGTGGCCGGGCGGCGGTGGGATCCGGGCGGGGTGTTCGCGGTCCTGCTGTGTGCTTCGGGCGGTGTGGGTTGAAAAGGGAGTCGAATGCGTGTTCCACTGGACGGTGTGAGCTGGGACGCGCTTTCGCTGGTGGACGCGGTTGACGATCGTCCGCTGATCGAGCGGCGTGCGGTGCTGCGCGGCGGGTTCTACGAGATGCAGGCGCGTACGGCGATCGAGCGGGTGCCCGCGGGTGCGGGGGTGGCGCAGCGGTGGGCGGTGTCGCCTTATCGGGGTTGTGCGCATGCGTGCCGGGGGTGCGGGGCGCGGGGCGGGCATCGGCGGCTGGGGTTGGATGCGGGGCGTGACTTCGACACGCGGGTCGTGGTGCGGGCGAACGTGGTGGAGCGGTTGCGGGGTGAGCTGGCGCGCTGGGGTGGTGAGCCGCTGGCGGTGGGGGTGGGGGGTGACTGTTACCAGGAGGCGGAGCGGACGTATCGGTTGATGCCGGGGGTGGTGCGGGCGCTGGGTGAGGCCGGTGTGCCGTTCACGGTGTACACGAAGAGTCCGCTGGTGTTGCGGGACGCGGAGTTGCTGGTGGCGGCGGGTGCGCGCGTGGCGGTGTCGATCGCGTTCGTGGACGAGCGGATCCGGCGGGCGGTGGAGCCTGGTGCGGTGGGGGCGCAGGCGCGGCTGGAGCTGGTGTCGGCGCTGGTGGAGGCCGGTGTGGAGTGCCGGGTGCTGATGGCGCCGGTGTTGCCGTTGCTGAGTGACGCGGCTGATCAGCTGGCGGCGACGGTGCGGCGGATCGCGGCGGCGGGTGCGGTGGCGGTGGAGCCGGTGGTGTTGCGGCTGCCGGTGGGGACGCGGTCGTGGTACCTGGAGTGGCTGGGTGAGGCGCATCCGGGGTTGGTGGCGCGTTATGAGGAGTTGTACGACGGGGCGGGGGTGCCGTCGGCGGAGTACGAGGGGCGGATCACGGGGCAGATCGAGCAGCTGTGCCGGGTGTACGGGATGGCGTGTGGGGTGTGGGAGCCGGTGGGGCGGCGGCGTCCGGGTGGGGAGCAGTTGGAGCTGGTCTGATCGGGGGATTTCGGGCCTGGTGGGGGGTGTGAGTGGTGGTGTACCACTCCCCTGGGTGTCGGGTGCCGTTCGGATGTCCGTAGGCCTCGATTTGGGTCACTTCTTGCAGTTATGGTGGCAGCCTCAACCGGGATGATCTTTGTTCGGGAGGCTGAACCCCACGTGTCAGGCTTATCATCGAAGGCTCCGAAGACGCTGGCCGCGAGCGTCGCGGCGTTCGTGGTCGTGATCGCCGGAGCCGCAGCGGGGACGGCGGGCGCGTCCGCCGCGACCGGCGCCGACGACGACCCTGTCGTCTACTACCTCGACAGCGCCGCCGGCGACGACGGCGCCGAGGGCACCTCGGCCGACACGCCGTGGAAGACGCTGGCCGCGGCGTCGGCCGCGCCGCTGGTGCCGGGCTCGAAGCTGCTGCTGAAGAGGGGCGGGTCGTGGTCGGGGCAGCTGGCGGTCAGCGCCTCGGGCACGGCGGAGGCTCCCATCGTCGTCGACGCCTACGGCACGGGCGCCGCGCCGATCCTCATGGGTGACACCGAGGCGTGCGTGGACCTGCAGGGCAGCCACATCGAGGTCTACAACCTGCAGGTCGGCGTGAACCGTGACGAGGGCCGCTGCTCGTGGGCCGGGATCAAGGTGGGCGGCAGCGACAACGTCGTGGAGCGGAACCTCATCACCGGCGCGGCGGCGGGGGTGTACATCGAGACGGGCGCCCGCTACACGGCGGTGACCGCCAACGACTTCGTCGACAACAACCACATGAGCAAGCTGACCCCCACCGAGGAGGACCCCAACGACGACTCGGGGGCGTTCGCCATGCTGGTGCAGGGTGACGACTCCAACATCGGGTGGAACACCATCAGCGGGTCGGTGGCCTTCAGCTACGACTACGTGTTCGACGGCGCGGCGGTGGAGATCTTCATGGGCTCGCGCAACCGGGTCCACCACAACCTGGCGATCGACAACGACACCTTCACCGAGCTGGGCACCAGTCGTAAGCCTGACGGCACCTCCAACGACCCGGACGGCACGTCGGGAAACGTGTTCGAGTACAACGGCATCTACGGGTCGCGGGCCCGCTCGGGGCTGGTGACGCGGGGGCCGGTGCACGACGACGGCCGGATCGAGACCAACGGGCCGGTGTTCGGCACGGTGTTCCGCAACAACTCGATGAACCTGCCCAACGCCGACGCCGAGGGCGTGGTGTGTGACGCGGGCTGCACCAATCAGCATCTGAGGTTGTCGCAGAACATCGTGCTGGCGGGCAAGAAGAGCGCCTACGCCGATCCGGCGTTCACCGCCAGCGACCACAACGTCTTCTACGGCGGGCAGTTCCAGATGTCGGCCGGGACGGCGAACGTGCGCAAGGATCCCAAGTTCGATCCGAATCGGCCGTTGCGGCTGCTGTCCACCAGTCCGGCGATCGGGCTGGGTGTGACGGCGTTCGACGACATCGACCTGGACGGTGTGGCGGTCGGCAAGGACGGGCGGATCGAGGCCGGCTCGTACGAGTACGTGGCGGCGCGCTGACGCCGGCGGGGTGACCTGTGATGGTGTGTCCCGTCGCCTGCCCGCGGGCCGGCCGGGCGGCGGGACGTACCGGGAAGAGACGTAGCGGGAAAAATCGGGGGGAAGCCGGTGGGCGGCGCTGCTAGCGTGCGGCGCATGGATGTGATCGACGTCGAGCGGTTCGTGGCGGACGGGTTCGCCAAGGTGGAGGGCGCGGCGGCGCGTGAGGTGGGTGACGAGGCGCGGGCGTTGCTGTGGCGTCAGGTCGGGTTGTCGCCGGATGAGCCGTCGGGGTGGACGCGGCCGGTGGTGTGGGCCTCGGATATGACGGGTGAGGGGCCGTTCGGGGTGCTGGCGCGCAGTGAGCGGCTGCGGCGGGCGCTGGACGCGGTGGCCGGGCCGGGCGGGTGGGTGCCGCGTGGGAGCCTGGGCAACATCCCGGTGCGGTTCCCGGACGTGGCGCCGGCCGACGATCGTGGCTGGCACGTCGACGCCAACACCCCGGGTGCGGGCGGCGGCTGGAGGGTGAGCGGGCGGCCGCACACGCTGCTGCTGCTGGTGCTGCTGTCGGAGGTGGGTGCGGACGACGCGCCGACGCGGATCCGGGTCGGCTCGCAGCGGGACTCGGTGGCGGTGCTGGGCGAGGCGATGGACGCGATGGTGGCGGGGCCTTTGCTGGAGGAGGCGAGCCGGGGCCGGGCGGAGGCGTACGCGACGGGGGTGCCGGGTGACATGTACGTGGTGCATCCGTTCACGGTGCACGCGGCGCAGGAGCATCGGGGCCGGCGGCCGCGGTTCATGGCGCAGGCGCCGGTGATCCTGACGGAGCCCCTGTCCCCCGCCGCCGGGTCGCCGCTGGCGCGCGCGGCGTGGGGGACGTCGGCGTGAGCGAGGCGGCGGGTAGTGCGCAGGGCGGGGTGGCGGGTAGCGCGCGGAGCCGGGTGGAGGTCCGGGCGGGCGGGCCGCGGGATGTGGCGGCGGTGCTGGCGATGTTCGACAGCGCGGTGGCGTGGCTGGTGAGCCGGGGCATCACCGGGCAGTGGGGTGAGCGGCCCTTCACCGGCGACGAGCGGCGTACGGAGCAGGTGCGGCAGTGGGCGCGGGGCGGTGGGTTGCGGATCGCCGAGGTGGGCGGTGAGCCGGCCGGGTGCGTGAGCGTGGGGGCGCCGCCGCCGTACGTGCGGCCGGCGGAGGTGCCGGAGGTGTACGTGCAGGCGCTGGTGGTGGATCGGCGCTTTCCGGGGATGGGCGTGGGCGCGGCGTTGCTGGACCGGGCACTGGCCGAGGCCGGTGAGCGGGGGGTGGCGGTGCTGCGGGTGGACTGTTACGCCGGTGGGGACGGCCGGTTGGTGCGCTGGTACGAGGAGTGGGGGTTCGAGCGGGAGGCGCCGTTCACGGTCGGTGAGTGGCCGGGGATGGTGCTGCGCCGCTCCCTGTAGAGGGGGCGCGGGTGTGGGGTCGCGGGTGTCCCTGCGTCGGTCCGGCCCGTCTAGGGTGGCTGTCATGGCCACCGACGATCTGATGACCAGGGCGCTCGAGACGCTCGGGGAGGACGGCCCGTTGTCGGTCGAGGTGATCCACCGCCTCACCGATCTGGCCGATGTGCCCGAGTCGATGATGATCACCGAGGTTGCCGAGCTGCTCGACGTCTCGCCGCACACGCTGCGCTACTACGAGCGGGCGGGGCTGGTGGAGGTGGCCCGTGACGGCAACGGTCATCGGGTGTATGACGCGCGTGCGGTGCGGCGGCTGGTGTTCGTGACCCGGATGCGGTTGTCGGGTATGGCGATGCGTGATCTGCGGCGTTACGTCGCGCTGGTCGACGCCGGGGAGCAGACGGTGCCGGAGCGGCTGGAGTTGCTGGTGGAGCATCGCGACAGCATCCGCCGCCGGATTCGGGAGTTGTCTCTTTCCCTGGCGGCGACCGAGTACAAGATCGCGACGTACGGGGGTTCGGCCGGGCCGGACGTTTCCTGAGAGGTCTGGGGAGCGGGAAGGGGGGCCGGGTGCGGTGCCGGCCCCCCCTTTGTGGCGGGGTGTTACAGGGCGCTGCCCTTCTTCCACTGCGAGAACGGCATCTGCCAGAAGCCCCAGCCGTTGTTCCATTCCAGCTCGCGGTTGGTGCCGGTGATGTCGACGACGTCGCCGCGCTGCATGGTGCTGTAGAACCATCTGGCCTGGTCGGGGCGGGCGTTGACGCAGCCGTGGCTGACGTTGCGCACGCCCTGGGCCCAGACGTTGTCCTTGGCGTGGACGTACTCGCCGGAGTTGGAGATGCGGACCGCGTGGTTGATCATGACGTCGTAGTAGCCGGGGTCGCCCTTCTTGCGGCCCGGGGAGATCATGCGGACGGGGTTGCCGCGCTCCATGGTCAGGTGGACGCCGGAGGTGGTGGTGTACTCGCGGGTGGTGGCCATGCCGGCGCTGATGCGCATGGTCTGCACGCGTTTGCCGTCCTTGTAGACGTACATCATGTGCTTCTTGGTGTCGACCTTGCTGATGACCTTGGCGCCGATCTTGAGGTTGGCGGTGTAGTCCTTGACGCCGTAGGTGCCCTTGCCGGCCTTGACGCCTTCGATGTCGGCGGTGAAGGTGACCTTCTGGTGGGCGGGCCAGTAGGTGGCGGTGCGGTAGATGACGACGGTGTCGTTGATCCAGCGCCAGGCGCCCTTGACGGGCTTTTCGGCCTTGACGCGCAGGGCGCGTTCGATGGCGGCCTTCTGGGTGACGGGCTGGTTGAAGGTCACGATGATGGGGGCGCCGACGCCGAGGGTCTCGCCCTTGGCGTTGGGGGTGACGTCGGCCACCTGGAGTTCGCGTTCGGGTTTGATGGTGGTGAAGGCGCTGGTGGCGGTGGTGACGCCGGACTTGGCGCTGACGGTGTAGCCGGTGGAGGGCTTGAGGGGGCCCTTGGAGACCCAGCGGGTCTTGTCGGCGTTGTAGGTGCCGGTGATCTCGTCGTCGGACTTGCCGGCCTGGACGGTGATCTCGTCCAGGGTGCCGCCGGAGGCGGTGATGACGATCTTCTTGTCGGGGCTGACCTTCGCGCTGCCTTCGGCGGGCGATATGGTGATCGTCGGCGCCTGAGGTGTGGCGGACGTGGTGGCCTTGGACGCGCCGGCGTTGCCCGTGGCGGCGTTGCCGCTGGAGCACGAAGCCGTCAGGGCCGCCGCGGCGAGCAGCGCGATGCCCGCGGTGGGCTTCTTCCAACCAGACGCGATGTTCAAGTCTGTCCTCTCCCCCATGCAGAAAACTGCAAACTGCACCTAAAGACCTTAATGCCGATGCATGTATGACGCGGTTGCATATGGGAGAGTTCGGTCACATTTCGATCACTTGTTGCAGTCGACGGCAGGTCAGGGCAGGGTCAAGGACGGGTAAAGGAATGGCCGTAACGGCTCACCGCGCCAGCAGCATGATCGGCCCTGTGATCGGCCGCCTGATCGGCCGCGTGATCAGCCGCGGGTGAGGCGGTGGGTGAGGCCGGTGTGGCGGCGCCCGGCGCCCTTGGTACGGACGGCCTGCGCCAGGGCGCGGCGGGAGCCGACGATGACGACCAGCCGCTTGGCGCGGGTGATGGCGGTGTAGAGCAGGTTGCGCTGCAGCATCATCCAGGCGCTGGTGGCCAGCGGGATGACCACGGCGGGGTACTCGCTGCCCTGGGAGCGGTGGATGGAGACGGCGTAGGCGTGGGCGAGCTCGTCGAGCTCGTCGAAGGCGTAGGCGACGTGCTCGTCCTCGTCGGTCAGGACGGTCAGCTCGTTGTCGTCGGGGCGGATGTCGGTGACGACGCCGACGGTGCCGTTGAAGACGCCGGCGGCGCCCTTGTCGTAGTTGTTGCGCAGCTGGGTGACCTTGTCGCCGACGCGGAAGACGCGGCCGCCGTAGCGGCGTTCGGGCATGCCCTCGCGGGCGGGGGTGAGGGATTCCTGCAGGGCGAGGTTGAGGGCGCCGGCTCCGGCGGCGCCGCGGTGCATGGGGGCGAGTACCTGGATGTCGCGGCGGGGGTCGAGGCCGAATCTGCGCGGGATGCGGCGGGCGACCACGTCCACGGTGAGCTGGGCGATCTCCTCGGGCTCCTCGCACGGGAACAGGAAGAAGTCCTTCATGCCCGCCAGGACGGGGTGGTGGCCGGTGTTGACGCGGTGGGCGTTGACGACGACGCCGGACTCCTGGGCCTGGCGGAAGATCTGGGTGAGCCGGACGCGGGGGATGTCGTCGGCGGCCAGCAGGTCTTTGAGGACCTCGCCGGCGCCGACGGAGGGCAGCTGGTCGACGTCGCCGACGAACAGCAGGTGGGCGCCGGGGGCGACGGCCTTGACGAGCTTGTTGGCCAGCAGCAGGTCCAGCATGGAGGCCTCGTCGACGACGACGAGGTCGGCGTCGAGGGGGTTGTCGCGGTCGAAGGTGGCCTCGCCGCCGGGCCGCAGCTGCAGCAGGCGGTGGACGGTGGTGGCCTCGTGGCCGGTCAGCTCGGCCAGGCGTTTGGCGGCGCGGCCGGTGGGGGCGGCCAGGATGACGCGGGCGCGTCTGGCGCGGGCCAGGGTGACGATGGAGCGGACGGTGAAGCTCTTGCCGCAGCCGGGCCCGCCGGTCAGGACGGCGACCTTGCTGGTCAGGGCCAGGCGGACGGCCTGGCGCTGCTCGGGGGCGAGCTCGGCGCCGGTCTGGGCGTGCAGCCAGGTCTCGGCGCGTTCCCAGTCGACGTCGGCGAACGCCTTGAGCCGGTCGTGGCCGCCGCGCAGCAGCGACAGCAGGCCGCCGGCCAGGGACAGCTCGGCGCGGTGGAAGGGCGGCAGGTAGACGGCGGGCACCACGTTGTCGCCGGCGGGGACGTCCTCGCGCACGACGCCTTCGGCGGCGATGAGCTCCTCCAGGCAGGTGGTGACCAGGTCGGCGGGCACGTCGAGGATCTTGACGGCGTCGCCGACGAGGTTGGGGGCGGGCAGGTAGCAGTGGCCGTCGTCGGCGGCCTGGGACAGGGTGTAGCGCAGGCCGGCCTTGACGCGTTCGGGGCTGTCGTGCGGGATGCCGACGGCCTGGGCGATGGTGTCGGCGGTCTTGAAGCCGATGCCCCACACGTCGTCGGCGAGCTGGTAGGGGTGGGTGCGGACGACGGTGATGGACTGCTCGCCGTACTGCTTGAAGATGCGTACGGCGATGGAGGTGGACACGCCGACGCCCTGCAGGAAGATCATCACCTCTTTGATGATCTTCTGTTCGGCCCAGGCGGCGGCGATCATCTTCGTCCGTTTGGGGCCGAGGCCGGGGACTTCGACCAGGCGTTCGGGGCTGGTCTCGATGACGTCGAGGGTGTCGGTGCCGAAGTGGTCGACGATCCGTTCGGCCATCTTGGGGCCGATGCCCTTGATGAGGCCGGAGCCGAGGTAGCGGCGGATGCCCTGCACGGTGGCGGGCAGCACGGTGGTGTAGGACCACACCTCGAACTGGCGGCCGTAGCGGGGGTGGGAGGTCCAGCGTCCGCTCAGCCGCAG